>JBBSHK010000304.1:0-4578 GCA_038253185.1 Anaerolineae bacterium
CAAAGCAGGGGCATAGAGCAGGTTATCTCGTGCTTTATTTTTTCGCGCTCGCCGCGACACTGGCAACCCATTATCTCTCGTTCCTGCTCTTGCCATTCCACGCCGCGACCATTTTAGTTTTTGGCAAGCGCCAAGATCGCGCGCACGTCGGTCTCGCGTTCGCGCTGCTCGCCGCGTTCGGCGCGGCATTTTTATTTTTCCCCAGCGGCGCGGCGCAGGTGACCGGCTCGGATGTGAGTGGTCCCACCTTTGTTCCGTTCTTTATCATCTTGCGCGATATGCTGAACTCGTTCGCTATCGGTGTTACCGCAAGTCTCGACCGCGCGGCGCTGCTCGATCTGGCGCTGCTGGCGTTGTGGCTGCTCGGCGTCGCCTCGACGGTGCGCGTGCGCCCGCGCGATTTTCGGCTCGCGCTTTTTCTACTCGCGTACTTGCTGCTGCCCGCCCTCGCGCTGCAAGCCGGTTCTTATTTGCGTCCGCTCTATTTGAATTCGCGCCATCTGATCACAACCAGCCCGGCGTTCTATCTCGGAATCGCGTGCGGCATCGACGCGCTCGCGCGGCGCGCAAGTGGCGCGCGTGGGGATTCAGGATTACGCTACGGTTTTGCCGGAATCACTGCCAGCGGGCTCGTGATTATCGGCGCGGCGTATTCGCTCAACAACTTGTATTTTGATTCAACTTTTGCCAAAGACGATCATCGCGGCTGGGCCGAATTTTTGCGCGAGCGAATGCGTGCCGATGATTTTTTGATCCTCGACTCGCCGCAGGCGGAAACGGTCTTTCGCTATTATGCGCCGCCGGGCGTGAAATGGATCAGTCTGCCGCATCTCGGCTTCACCGAGCAGAATCAAGACGAAGAGCAGCGTCTCGATTTTTCCGCGGTCGCGGATGCCTCGCACAATTACCCGCGCATCTGGTATCTGCAACTGCATCGCGCCGTGGCAGACCCCAATAATCACATCAGCGATCTGCTGCGGCGGTTTGGTCAAGTAATTGACACGACTCTCTTTGCCGGCACGAGCACCCAAATCATTTTGCAACAATTCGTCCCCGGTTCGGTCGTGCCCACGCGCGCGCCCGCGCTCGAACATCCACTCGCCATTCACTTCGGCGATAATTTGCAATTGATCGGTTACGACTCGCCGCGCGAGCTGGACGCGGGCGCGCGCGGTGGAGTGAAATTATATTGGCGATTAGACCAGCCGAGCCAGGAAGATTTCGGCGTGTCGCTGCGGGTGGTCGATGAGGCGGGTGCGCGATGGGGACAATGGGACTCGCAGCCGGTCGGCAATCGTTTCACCGCGACCTACTGGCCCACCGGACAGACGATTGTCGAAACGCACGACCTGCCCGCGGAGCCGGGCGCGCCGCCTGGCAAGTATCACGTCGAGCTGAGCGTTTTTCATTATTCCAGCGGCGAGGCGTTTCCCGCGCGTCCGGATAATTCAAACCAGAGCGAGTCGGCGATTCGGCTCGGCGATATTTTCATCACGCGCCCCGCACCGCCGCTTGACCCGCGCCGGTTGGTGTTCGACCGGCGCGCGGGCGCCGAATTCGGCGAGGCGCTGGATTTTATCGGCTATGATGTTGACACCGCTCGAGTGCATCCCGGCGATTTGATCGCGCTCACGTTATTTTTCCACCTCTTGAAAAATCCAAACCACGATCTCAATATGCGCGTCGCGCTAACGCCGTCGCCCCTCGCCTTCTGGAATCTGACGCGCGCCGAGTCGCAAGTTACCTTGCCGCTGAGCGGGCGAGTGCCGGGGGACATTCTGCAAGCTCGAGTCCAGGTGCGCGTGCCCGCTGCCGCGAGCGCGGGTGAGTATTCGTTGCGCCTGGGAGTTGACGGTGAAGCCGCGCGCGGATTTATTTTCCCGAGCAGCGAGATCACCATCGGCAGCGCGCAGATCGAACCGACCGGGCAGGGTAATGACAAATGAGTGGACGCGACACCCGCGAGGCGATGGCAATGCTGCCGCACGAATACCGCGTGATGTTCGAAATCGAAGAAGACTATTGGTGGTACCGCGGGCTGCGCGCGCTTTTGATCGAGCTGCTCGCGCGCTATGCGCCGGAGGGCAGCGCTCGGCGAATTCTCGACGCGGGCTGTGGCACCGGCGCGAACTTACAACTGTTAGTTGAACATGGCGACGCGCGCGGGATTGATATTTCGGAAGAGGCGATCCAATTCTGCCGCGCCCGCGGGATTCCCGCCGAGCGCGCACTGGTGGCGTCCGTGCTCGAACTGCCCTTCTCCGATAATTTTTTCGAGTTGGCAGTTTCCTTTGACGTGATTTGCAACATCGGCGAGGATGTCAGCGCCTTTGGCGAAATCGGACGTGTGCTCAAACCCGGCGGGCGCGCCATTGTGCAATTGCCGGCGTACCGTTTCTTGTGGAGCGCGCACGATGTCGCGGTGGGGCACAAGCATCGCTACACTGCGCGCAGTCTTAGGCGCAAGGTCGAGCGCGCGGGTCTCGTCGTAGAGCGCGTGACGTATTTGAACACACTCCTTTTTCCCCTCGAAGTGGCGGCGCGATTCTGGCGGCGCGGCGCGGTGCAAAATGGTCACGCCAATTCGGACCTGGTGCCGCTGCCGCGCCCGCTCAATGCTGTCTTGGCGCGCCTCTTTAGCGCAGAGATGCGTGCGGTGCCGCGCGTCAGCTTCCCGTACGGCTTATCGCTGTTGCTCGTCGCTCGGAAAGCGTGAGCGCGCGAGACCAGACGCAAGTCGAGTTTGCGAAAAGAGCTGCGCGAAATCGTCATAACCAATTACGGTGAGCATCCGTTCGTGAATCGAAACTTTCGTCGCTTTGTCATCCTTGCTATGCTACTGCTCGCGTTCGCGCTGCGACTGTACCGGCTCGATTATTTTTCGCTGCGCGGCGACGAATCGTTCACGGTGCTGTTCGTTCAGAAATCGTTCGCGCAAATGTGGGAGGAGATTCGCACCGTCGAGCCGAACCCGCCGCTGATGTATCTCTTGTTGCGCGGCTGGGTCGTGCTGGCGGGCGCGAGTGAATTTACCACGCGGTTTTTTTCGGTGGGGTGGGGCGTGCTCGGCGTCGCGCTGATCTATCGCGTGGCGCGCGAAATTTTTGCCCACTCGTTCACTGCCCCTGCCGTTATACGGGGGAGGGGACTCGCGCTTGGCGCCGCGTTCCTGTTCGCGATCAATCCGTACCAAATCTGGCACTCACAAGATGTGCGCAATTATACGATGTGGCCCGCGTTGAGCTTGCTCGCGCTGGTGTTCCTGTGGGAATGGATTCGCACTGCGCGCAGGCTGTACTTGCTCTGGTTCGTTGTCGCGGAGCTTGCCGCGCTGTACACGCATTACTATGAAGCCTTCATCCTGCTCGCGCTCAATATTTTTGTCTTTGTCTGGCTGTGGATTCAACGCGCGCCGCGCGATAAAATCCCGCGCGCAATTTTTCATTGGACCGGCGCGCAGGTGGTACTCGCGCTGTTGTATCTGCCGTGGACGCTCTTCTTCTCGAATCGCGTTTCGTCGTATGGCGAAGGCAGCGGTCAAAAAGGGGTCGCGCTGTGGGACATCGGGCAGCGCACCTTTAGTTCCTTCATGCTCGGTGAAACGCTGGAGGCGAATGCGCGCGCGGCGGCGTGGGTGGTGCTCGCGTTGGCGCTCGTGCTCATTCTCATTTACCTCGCGCGCCAATCGGGTTCGCTCGCCGCTTTTTTTTTGCTCTACGTCGGAGTCCCAACGCTCGCGGTTTTTATTTTGAATCTAGCGCGCCCGCTCTTTCTCGAACGCTATCTCAACGGCATCGCGCCGGCGTATTATTTGCTGTTCGCCTTTGGCGTTAGCGCGCTCGTCGCGATCCCGCGTCGCCGATTTGTACAGTCGTTGCGCGTTGCGGCGCTGGCGTTTTTTTCACTGCTTGCGCTGCTCGCCTTGAGCAATTATTTTTACAATCCCGCATACGCGAAATAACCGGACTGGCGCGGGTTAGCGCGAATCCTCGCGACACAACGACAGGACGGCGATATTATTTTGCAAAATTTTCCAGAGACCTCGCTAGTGTATTACGACCGCAGTCATTTGCCACTCGTGGTCTATCCCAAGGATTTTTTTCCTGACGCGGACACCGCGCGCGCGTTGAACGAAATGAATTCAAAATATCGGCGTGTGTGGTTCATCCCCGCGGCGCCCGACTTTTGGGACCCCGACCAATTTGTCGAAGGGTGGCTCGACCGTCACGCGGATTTGCTCATCGAGACACGGGTGAGCTCGCTGCGCGCGAAACTGTACGGCACGCCTGCGGAATTTCTCGCCGCGCTCACGGCTCAAAATGTGGGCGTCGGAAATTTTGCGCGCTTGCTGGGGTATCGGCTCCAGCCCGACGGACCCAACCTGCGCGTCACCCTTTTCTGGCGCGCCTTGCAGCGCACCCCAAACAGTTACACCGTTTTCGTGCATCTGCTTGACCGCGACGGTCGCCTGTTGGCGCAAAAAGACCAGACGCCGGTGCATGGGAGTTATCCGACGAATCAATGGAAAAAAGATGAGTTGGTGGTCGACCAATATATTTTGGCGGGCGCGGGCGGCGC
>JBBSHK010000305.1:0-4571 GCA_038253185.1 Anaerolineae bacterium
ATACTCTGCGAGAGGAAGTGCCTATGTTGAAAACCATTGACACACAGACGCGTTTTGGCTCGCTGCCATTGCGCGAAGTTGATCCAGAAATTTTCTCGGTCGTCGAAATGGAACGCACGCGCCAGCGCGAAACGCTCGAACTGATCGCGTCGGAAAATTATGCGAGTCGCGCGGTGTTGGAAGCGATGGGCACTGTGCTGACCAACAAGTACGCCGAAGGGTATCCCGGCAAACGTTATTACAACGGCTGCGAAAATGTGGATACGGCGGAATCACTCGCCATCGCACGCGCCAAAGAATTATTCGGCGCAGACCACGCCAACGTACAGCCGCATTCCGGCTCGCAGGCGAATTTCGGCGCGTACGTCGCGCTGTTGCAGCCGGGCGACACCGTGCTCGCGATGAGTCTGGCGCAAGGCGGGCATCTCACGCACGGCGCAAAAGTGAATCTCAGCGGTCAGCTCTACAATTTCGTCGGCTATGGGGTCAATCGCGAAACGGAACAAATCGATTATGACGAACTGGCGCAACTCGCCGAGCAGCACCTGCCCAAGCTGATTGTCTCCGGCGCGACGGCGTACCCACGAGCGTTCGATTTCACGCGGCTGCGCGCCATCGCGGATGGCGTGGGCGCGAGGATGATGGTGGATATGGCGCACATCGCCGGATTGATTGCGGCAAAAGTTCATCCTGATCCGATTCCACTCGCGGATGTCGTGACCACGACCACACACAAGACTTTGCGCGGACCACGCGGCGGTATGATTCTCTCGAAAGAAGAATGGGCGAAAGCGATTGACAAGGCGATTTTTCCCGGCACGCAAGGTGGTCCGCTCGAACATATTATCGCGGCGAAAGCGGTCGCGTTCAAAGAGGCGCTCGAACCGTCGTTTGTCGAATATCAGAAACGCATTGTCGAAAACGCGCAGGCGCTCGCGCGACAATTGCAAGCGCGCGGCTTGCGCATCGTCTCCGGCGGCACCGACAATCACTTGTTGCTCGTCGACGTGAGCGTGCTCGGCACGAATGGGCGCGACGCGGCGAATCGTTTGCACGAGGCGGGCATCACCTGCAACAAAAATTTGATTCCGTTCGACACACAAAAGGCGACAGTCACGAGCGGTATTCGTCTTGGCACACCCGCGCTGACTTCGCGCGGAATGGGCGTAGAAGAGATGCAGCAAATCGGTGATTGGATCGCGGACGTGGTGGAAAATATTAGCGATGATGCGCGCATCACGCGCGTCCGTGAGTCCGTCCGCGAATTCTCTTTACAATTTCCTGTTCCCGGAATAGATAGCTGATTGCAGATTGTCGAAGCGTAGCAGAGGTCCCGCGTTTTCTGCGGGACGGATTGCGAATTTCATCTGATACCTTCTGTCAATGTAAAACTGTGACTAACTCATGATTCACAATTATGCTGAATCAACCAGCGTCTGTCTCATTCGTCGTTCGTCCATTGAACGCGTCTGATCGCGCGTGGCTGCCGCAATTTATTCAAAGCTATATCCACTCGGCGCGCGTGATTACACCGTCGGGATTTTATAATGTGACGGACTTGCCCGGATTCGCGGCGATACAGCAAGATGAACCACTTGGACTTGTCACATATTCGCTGCAACGGAACGAATGCGAAGTGGTGACGCTGCACAGCGCGGTTCAAAATCGCGGCGTTGGCTCGGCGATGCTCGATGCGGTAAAAGCAGAAGCGCGGGCGCGCGGTTGCAAGCGCCTGTGGCTGATCACGACTAATGATAATCTCAACGCGCTGCGCTTTTATCAAAAGTGGGGGATGCAGCTCGCGCGACTCTATCCAAATATTTTGCAAGAGTGGCGGCGCATCAAACCTGATATGCCGCTGCTGGGCGACAACAACATTCCGCTGCGGGACGCGATTGAATTAGAGCTGTGGCTATGAAGCTAACCAGTGCTCAACTGGATCAATTAATTGCGCAGGCGCGACGCGACGCGCCGAACGAAACCTGCGGTCTCATCGGCGGCAAAAATAATCGCGCACAGAAAATTTATCCGTTGAAAAATGTGGATGAGAATCCGCGCGTGCGGTATCTTGCCGACCCGCAGGAACTCTTGCACGCGGTGCGCGAGGTGGAAGAAGCGCACGACTGGGAAGTGTTGGCGATTTATCATTCGCATCCCGCGTCGCCCGCGTACCCTTCACCGACCGATGTGGCTCGCGCGTTTTATCCTGACGCCGTTTACATTCTGATTTCGCTGATGAATCCTCAAGCCGTGCAGGTGCGTGGCTACCACATTCGCGATGAAAAAATCTCTGAAGTGTCTTTGGAAGTGGAGGAAAGCGCCAAGTGACAGGCGACAGGGTGTAAAAGTTTGGTCTTGCCACCGGACACTTGTCACCTGACATATTATGAATAAACGCGAACGAATTGACGCGGCTATAAAAAGAGAAGACGTGGATCGTCCCCCTATCGCGCTGTGGCGGCACTTTCCGGGAGACGACCTCGACGCGACCAAGCTCGCGCGACGCGTGGTCGATTTTCAAAACGAGTTCGATTTTGATTTTGTCAAGGTCACACCCGCCGCCGCGTATGTGGCTGAAATGTACGGCGGCGCTTTGCGCGACGCGCAGAATCGCGAAGGCACGCGTGTACACGTTAGGCGTGTGGTGAATGAGCCGCGCGATTGGGACAAAATTCGCGCGCTCGATTCCTCGAACGCGGTGTTCCAGCGCGAGCGCGCGGCGATTGAAAGAATTCGTGTAGAGTTGGGTCGCGGCGTTCCGATTCTGCAAACGATTTTCTCGCCGCTGACCGCTGCCAAAAATCTAGCAGGCGACCGCTTGCTGTCTGACCTGCGTGAACATCCGGGCGAACTCCACCGGGCGCTCGCTCGTCTCGGCATGACCACGCTGCGTTTCGCGCGAGAGTCGATTGACGCGGGCGCGGACGCGATTTTTTTCGCGACGCAGATGGCGAGTTCGGATATATTCACGCTGGAAGAGTACCGCGCCTTTGGTCAGCCCTACGACCTCACGATTCTGAACGAGCTGCGCGGCAAAGTGGATTTCATTCTGCTGCACGCGCACGGGGAGAATATTTACTTTGACCTGCTGGCGAAATATCCAGTGCAGATTTTGAATTGGCACGACCGGCTCACGCCGCCCACCCTCGCCGAAGCCAAGCCGCGTTTTCACGGCGCGCTTGCCGGCGGCATTGACGAATGGAGTCTGTTGGCAAGTGGCACAGCCGAACAGATTCAAACCCAAGTTCGCGACGCGATTCAACAGACGGGCGGGGAAGGACTGATCGTCGCGTCGGGTTGCGTGATTCCGATTGATACACCGGAAGAAAATATTCGCGCGGCGCGGGAGGCGGTGGAGCCGAAATAAGCTTGACAGTTGAAATGAAACGACGCGAGCCAATCCGCTCGCGTCGTTTTTCTTTCATCGTCGCCCACCGAAGTTGGGAGTCGTCGGTCGTTCGTCGTCCTCACCGCTCGCGTTCGGGAAAGAATCCGCCATTCTCCGCGGGATTCAATTCGCAATAAAGCAGATCGGGTTCACAGCCAATAGATTCGAGCTGCAGTGTCGCGTGCGCGATGCTGTAACGGTTTAGCAGCATCTCATTCACCTCGCGTTGCACGCGCGCGCCCTCGCTGATCGAAATGTCCTCCGTGAGGAGGTGCGCCGACAAGGCGCGCAAGTGTGACGAAATACTCCACACATGCAGGTCGTGAACCCCGCGCACCCCCTCGACCTTGAGCACATCGCGCACCATCGCATTCATATCGACATCGCGCGGTGTGCCTTCGAGTAGAATGTCCACCGTCTCGCGCACGATACCCCACGCGCTCCACAAGATCAACGCGGCGATTAGCACACTGGCGAACGGATCGAGCCAGGTCCAGCCGAAAAGCGCGATGCCCACGCCCGCCAGCAGCACGCCCACCGTGGCGAGCGCGTCAGTCGCCATGTGCACGAACGCCGAACGGATGTTGACGTCGTGTTGGCTGGCTCGATGCAAACTCGCCGCGACACTGCTGTTGATAATAAAGCCGACTGCCGCGACCACGACCATAATCTGCTCGTGCACTTCAGGCGGTGCGTTCAGACGTCGTATCGCTTCATAGCCAATCACGAACGACAGCCCGATCAGTGTGCCCGAGTTGACCAGCGCCACGAGAATGCCCGCGCGGTGATAGCCGTAGGTGCGCGTATCATTCGCCGGGCGCGCGGACAGCCGCAGCGCCCACCAGCTTAACCCCAGCGCGACCGCGTCGGAAAAGTTATGCGCGGCATCCGTCAACAGCGCGAGCGAATTGGCGAAATAGCCCGCGCCTGCCTCGACCAGCACAAAACCCAAAGTCAGACCGAGCGCGATGGCCAGCCGTCGCGTGATCGAACTGGAGGGTACATGATGATGAGCATGCATTCCAAAAAATAAAACGATACATCGCGTAAGAATCTCCCCTCACTCCTCCTTCGAAAGGAAGGGAAGGGGAGGTCAATTACTCTCAATGCGCGTGTTCTGCTTCACCTTCACCGGACAAGGCTTCTCGCGCTTCACGCACGATAAAGTAAAGCATCACCAGCG
>JBBSHK010000306.1:0-4558 GCA_038253185.1 Anaerolineae bacterium
CCGGACAGCAAGCAAATCCTGTTCCTATCTGACCGTAATGGCAAGTGGGAATTTTTCGTGATGAACGCTGATGGTTCGGACTCACATCAGGTGCTCAAGAATGTGAGCGATGCGATCGCGATTGGATACGAATTCGAGAGTGAACGGATGATGAGCTGGACTCGTTAAGCGGCGCGGCAGTTGCCGGTTCAATTCTGGCGCGGGTTGACGCGCACACGCGCGCGTGCTAGAATTTTTGCATGTCCAGAATCCTCGATCGGGGTCTCGCCAAAATAAATTCTTGTGCGGTGGTGGGGCTTGACGGCGCGCTCGTTGAGGTCGAAGTGGACGTCGCAAATGGCTTGCCCGGCTTTACGGTCGTGGGCTTGCCCGATGCTGCCGTACAAGAATCGCGCGAACGCGTCCGCGCCGCCGTCAAAAATTCCGGTCTCACTTTTCCGCTCAAGCGCGTCACGGTCAATCTCGCTCCTGCCGATCTCCGCAAGGAAGGACCCGCCTACGATTTGCCGATTGCCGTCGGTGTGCTCGCGGCTTCACAGCAAATCAGCGCCGACCTCTCGGGCGCGCTCGTGATCGGCGAACTCTCGCTCGACGGCACGGTGCGGCACACCAACGGCGTCTTGCCAATGGCGATGCTCGCGCGCGAACGCGGTATTCAAACCCTTTTCGTTCCGGCAAGCGACGCGCCCGAAGCTGCGCTGATTCCCGACCTCGAGGTGATTCCCATCGAGTCGTTGTTCGCGCTTTACGCGCATGTGCAAGGATTGCAGCCGATGACGCCGTACCACACTTCCATCGAATTCGATACCGATGAAGTGGGTCCGTACGCGACCGATTATCGCGAGATTCGTGGGCAGGAGCATGTCAAGCGCGCGTTAGAAGTCGCGGCGGCGGGACAGCACAATGTGATTATGATGGGACCGCCGGGCGCGGGCAAGACCTTGCTGGCGCGTTCGCTGCCGTCCATCCTACCGCGACTCGATTTGCAGGAGGCGCTTGACATCACGCGTATTTACAGCGTCAACGATATGCTGCCGCCCGGCACGCCGTTGATTCGGCATCGTCCCTTTCGCGCGCCGCATCACACGATCTCACATGCGGGCTTGGTCGGCGGCGGGCGCTGGCCCCATCCCGGCGAGATTTCGTTAGCGCATCGCGGCGTTTTATTTTTAGATGAATTGCCCGAGTTCGATGCGCGCTCGCTCGAAGTTTTGAGACAGCCGCTCGAAGACCACATCGTCACCATCGCGCGGGTAAGTGGCTCACTCACCTTTCCCGCGAATTTTCAACTCGTGGCGGCGATGAATCCTTGTCCTTGCGGCTATTACGGCGACCCAGTGAAGGAATGCACCGATTCGCTTTCGCAGGTGCTGCGCTACCAAAAACGTATCTCGGGTCCGCTGCTCGACCGCATCGATATTCATATGACAGTGCCGCGCGTGGATTTTGAAAAACTATCGGGCGATAGATTGGGCGAATCTTCGGAAATTATTCGCGCACGCGTCGAGCAAGCGCGCGCAATCCAGCGGAAACGCTTCGCCGGAACGGGACTGCAAGCGAATGCGGATATGGGTCCGGCAGAAGTACGCGAACATTGTGAGCTGGAGGAGAGCGGCAAGCAACTCATCCGCGCGGCGATGAAACAATTGAATCTCAGCGCGCGCGCCTTTCATCGTATTCTGAAACTCGCGCGCACGATTGCGGATCTGGCGGACTCGCCGCGCATCGAAACACCACACCTCGCCGAAGCGGTGCAATACCGCCCGCGTGCGGCGGGGTGAAGGTGCGTTAAATGCAAGTCTTTGAAAGCGAGCAGAATCTTTGGAGACTCAAGTCCTGAAACCAATCTCGCATAAATCCAATCGCATCGGAATGCTGCAGGAGAAATCTCTGCACGCCGCGCTCAAGCTGTGGTACGCGCAAGCGGGCGATCGCTTTGAAGTACCTGTAGACGGATACGTCATCGACATTGTGCGCGACCCACTCTTGATCGAAATTCAAACCCGCAACTTTTCCGCGCTCAGACAGAAATTCGCGCGTCTCTTGGAAAATCATCAATTGCGACTTGTCCATCCAATCCCGTTCGAGAAATGGATCGTGCGCGTGAGCGGTGACGGGCGACCACTCGGACGGCGCAAGTCACCCAAGGTGGGCGCATTCGCGAATATTTTTCACGAACTGGTCAGTCTGCCGGAGCTGCTCGCGCACCCGAATTTTTCGCTGGAGCTGTTGCTAATTCGCGAAGAAGAACTGCGCTGCGTGGACCTGCTGTCGGCGACAAAAAAGCGACGCCGTTGGAATCGCGGCTGGCAGCCGTACGACCGAAAATTAATTCAAGTCGTCGAGCGGCGACTCATCACGTCCCCGTCCGAGTTACGCGATTTTATTCCGCTCAGACTCGCGCAACCCTTTACGAATCAAGACCTCGCCGCTGCGCTCAATGCGCCGTATCCCCTCGCGCAAAAGATGACATACTGTCTGTGTCGAATGTCGGTCGTACGCCTTGCGGGAAAACGCGCGCGTTCTCTCCTCTACACCATCGTATAAAAAGACACCGCGTATTCGTAGGGGCTTCGCCGCTACACCTCCAGCGGCAATGTGAACTGGATCGTCGTGCCGCGTCCAATTTCACTCTCTGCCGAAATTGCTCCGCCGTGCGCCGCGACCAAATTTTTCGCAATCGCGAGTCCCAGTCCGGTGCCGCGCGAGTCGGCTGATTTGTAGAACCGCTCAAAAATATTTGGCAGATCGTCCGGCGCAATTCCCGCGCCGCTGTCGCTGACCGCGATTGTCAACGGATGATCGCCCCTCGCGTCGCTGACAAAACATTTCACACGGACGGTTCCGCCGCGCGGTGTGTAACGCAATGCGTTCGCGAGCAAATTCTCCAACACTTCGCGAATCCGCGCGGGATCGATCGGAACGATCGGGACATCCGCGGCAATCTCTGCATCGAGCTTGATCTCTGCAGCGTCTGCCTGCGAATCGAACGACGCGACGGTCTCGCTCACCAGTTGCGAAATATCGGTCGGCTCACGCTGGAGTACGAGCGCGCCGGTTTCCGCCAGCGCCAGCGTTCGCAGGTCGTCAATCAAACGCGATAACAGGCGCGTTTCTTCCAGCACCGGCGCGAGGTGCGCGTCGTCGCGCGGGTAGATGCCGTCGAGCAGCGCCTCCAGATTTCCTTGAATCACGGTGAGCGGCGTGCGCAACTCGTGAGTCACATCCGCCATCAGGTTGCGGCGCTGTTCGTCATTCGTTTGCAAGCGCGCCGCCATCGCATTGAATGCGTGCGCCAGTGAACGCACCCCACGCGGTCCGTTTTCTCGCACGCGTACGGAATAATCGCCCTCTTGCACCCGACCTGCCGCTTCTACCAAATCGCCGATCGGGGTCGTGAATCGTCGCAGCGCGCGTGCCGCAAGAACAAGTCCGGCGACGCCGAAGACGAGCGCAATGATCCCGCCGCCGCGCAAAAAAACCACTCCGCCGCGCGGAAAGTCAATCATTCCAAGCAAGCTTGCCGCGAGCCAAAAGAGAATGGTAAAGATGCCGAAGACAAGAATAAAAAGAAACGCGATGAGGAGTCCGACGCGCCAAAACATTCGCCCGCGCATGCGGCGCCAATCGCGCGCGCCCGGTGGTCGGGTGGGAGGCCACGGTTCGTTTTCGGGCCACCACGGCGGGCGACCGCGCGGTGGAAAATGTTGACGACTCACACGTTCACCTGTCCGCGAATTTATAGCCGACGCCGTGAACCGTGAGCACGTAACGCGGCTCGTGGGGCTTGAGCTCGATTTTGCGTCGGATGTTTTTGATGTGCGCGTCGATCGCGCGTTCGTATGATTCAAACGTAACGCCGCGCACCGCGTCGAGCAATTGGGCGCGCGTAAAAATTCGCCCGGGTTGGCGCGCGAGGGTCGCGAGCAATTGAAATTCAGTTGGCGTCACATCAATCGCTTGCTCACCGCGCAGCACGCGCATTCGCGGAATATCGAGCGCGAGATCGGCGGCGTGGATTATTTCCGCGCCCACGTTCGCATTTTCCAGACGACGCAAAATGGCGCGCACCCGCGCGACGAGTTCTTTCGGACTGAACGGTTTGGTGAGGTAATCATCCGCGCCGAGTTCAAGCCCGACGAGCTTGTCCGTTTCCTCCGTGCGCGCCGTGAGCATGATGATCGGCACGTTCGAGTCTTTGCGCAGCGCGCGGGTGACGTCGAGTCCGTCCATTTCGGGCAGACCGAGATCGAGCACGACCAGATCCGGTTTCTTTGCGCGAAAGGTTGCGAGCGCAGCTTTGCCATCGTGTGCGGTCAAAACAATCATACCTGCGTGCTCAAGATAATCGCGGGCAAGCTGCACGATCTTGGGTTCATCGTCCACCACGAGGATTGTTTTCATGGCTTGAGAGATTATATTCGAAAATATCGCGCCGCGTATTCTCAAATACAGTAATAGAAGAAACAAACAAAACGGTACAATCAACTCGCATTTTACTTATCATTCATCTTACGCCCCAACTGTCATTTCGAGCGGTTTTTACGAGAAATCTCGC
>JBBSHK010000307.1:0-4555 GCA_038253185.1 Anaerolineae bacterium
GCGAATCGCGCTGATGCGATGCTCGTCTTTGCTACGCATCGCCTCTTTCAAATCTTCATTCAGTTGTTCTTGAAGTCCCACCTTGTTCATCGTCCCCAAATTGGATTCCACCACAGAGACGCAGAGCGAGCGGAGGCGCGCTTATCTTTC
The DNA here is from genome assembly GCA_038253185.1 of Anaerolineae bacterium. Classification (GTDB taxonomy): domain Bacteria; phylum Chloroflexota; class Anaerolineae; order UBA4142; family SHND01; genus JBBSHK01. The sequence continues at coordinate 151 of JBBSHK010000307.1, forward strand.
TCCATGTCCTCCACGTCGCTGCGATGAAGCTTGCGAGTGTCTCATATTCCGCGATCAAAGATTATCGGAAAGGCAGCCGCTTCAAAATCGCGCGCCACAATAATTTTAACGCGCGCCGGGCGTAGACCCGTTCACTCACCGTCTCGCGCACAATCCATTTCTCGGAAATATCCGCGCATAGTCCATGACTCACGCCCGCGGGCACATAGAGCGCCGTGCCGGGTCCGGCGCGAAATTGTTTTCCGGCTGCGAGCAGCGTGCCTTCGCCCTCGATCACGTCAAAACATTCATCTTTATGTTGGTGAAGATGTACCGCTACTTGCTGCCCGCGCTGAAAACAGAGCAGACGACCGAAGAACGCCTCGCCCTCGAACAAATTCAGATTGACGAATTGTTCTTGCGAAAACTTGGCAATGTCCTGCAAATCAAAAACCAATTTTTTCACGATCCACTTTTCGCTTTTCAAATTTCTATGGGATCAGCAAAACTTTTCCCTTTGATTGCCGTCCTTCAAGATAGCGATGCGCCTCGGCGGCTTGCGCGAGCGGGAACGTTTTGTCGATGCGTACATTTAGCTTGCCCTCGACGATCCATTCAAATAAATCATTGGCGCGCTGGAGTAATTCATCGCGCGTCTGAATGTAATTGCCGATGGTCGGGCGGGTGAGAAACAGCGAGCCTTTCGCATTCAGCGTCTGTGGGTCGAACGGCGGCACGCGCCCGCTCGATTGACCGTACAGCACCATATAACCGCGCGGTCGCAAACAGTTCAGACTTTGATCAAACGTGTCCTTGCCGACGGAATCATAGACCACGTCCACACCTTTGCCATTCGTCAGTCGTTTAGTCTCCTGCGCAAAGTCGGCTTGCGTATAAAGAATCACCTCATCTGCGCCCACCTCGCGCGCGAGCTGCGCCTTCTTTTCCGTCGATACAGTTCCGATCACGCGCGCTCCGCGCAGTTTCGCGATTTGCACCAGCAATTGTCCGACTCCCCCTGCGGCGGCATGAACGAGTGCGCTCTGTCCCGGCTGTAGCGGAAAGGTGCTGTGCGCGAGATAATGCGCGGTGATGCCCTGCGCCAATACTGCGGCGGCTAGCTCGGTGCTCACGCCGCTCGGCACGCGCACCAATCGGTGGGATGGAATATTGGCGTACTCGGCGTACGAGTCTTTGCCTGAGGTGTACGCGACGCGATCCCCGACCTTGACTTCGGTCACTCCCGGACCCACCGCCTCGACCACGCCCGCGCCCTCTTGTCCCACAATTGCGGGCAGCGTGGTCTTGTACTGTCCCGTGCGAAAATAAATGTCAATAAAGTTCACGCCCACGGCGGCAAGTTTCACCCGCGCCTCGCCGGGCGCGAGCTCTGCTCGTACGAGCTCTTCGTACCTCAAAACTTCGGGTCCCCCAATCTCATGCACGCGAATTGCCCGCATCATTTCATCTCCTCTGCTGTCGGCGCCATTGCCTCTTGCATTTCAGTTTCAGCCAGCGCGTATTCGGTCGCTTGCTCCACACTCAGTGCTTGCCCCTCGCTCCACGCGTTCTTGAATATTTCCGCGCTTACTTGCTGCTGCATCAAGGTCAAGTAGCGTTCGTACTCCGCCCGGTCATCCGCCCCCATCATCGCGCCCATCAGCGCGCGAATATTTTCCGCCACCGCGAACAAGCGCGCGCCGCGCGCCGTTTCTCCAATCGTCGCCGCCAAGCCCGCTAGCGCGCCGATGCAATTCAACCTCCCCTGTTGATTTTCCTGCGCTGCCGAAAGCCGCAAACTCTCTTGGAGCAATTCTCTCGCGCGGTCGAAATTTCCCAAGCTGCGCTCGAGCAGTCCGCAAATTTCTAACGAAAACGCGATGCCCCACTGGTCGTTCACCTCGCGCGAGAGTTTTAGACTTTCGTCGAGATAGCGCGTCGCCGCAGCGCGCTCGTTCTGGCGGTACGCCGTGCGCGCAAGATTCACCAGAGTGAAAGCAATATTTCGCGTATCGCCCACTTCACGAAAAAGGGCGAGCGCCTGCGCCAGCGACGACACTGCCTCGTCGAGTTTTCCCTGTGCGTACGCGACCAAGCCAAAGATTTCATGGGAATAGGCGATGCCGCGCCGCGTGTTGAGTTCGCGTGCGAGCAACAGGCTTTCGTCCGCCAGCGCGGCGGCGCGAGTATAGCCGCCTTGATAGTGCGCCACAAAGGCGAGGATGTCGGTCGAAAGCAATTGCCCGCGCTTGACACCCACCTCGCGGAAGATCTCCAGACTTTGCTGCGCTAACTCTGCCGCGCGCCCATATTCTCCTTGATAAAAAGCGACTTCGGCAAGCCCGCCGGTCGCGCGTGCCACCCCGCGCTTGTCGCCGAGCTCTTGCTTGAGCCGCAAGCTTTGCGCAAAAAGTGATTTGGCGCGCTTGAATTCGCCCTGATCCTTCGCGAGGTTCGCCTGATTTTGCAGCGCGTACGAAATGCCAAGCTTGTCACCTTGCTCGCGATAAAGCGCGATGCTCTCTTGGTACAATTCATCGGCGCGCCCGTACTCGCATTGCGCGTGCGCGACCAAGCCGAGATTATTCAGCGAGAGCGCCAGACTCAGCTTGTCGCCCAGCTCACGCCGCAGCGCCAAACTTTCTTCGAGCAACGATTTGGCTTTGGCATAGTCCGACTGATCGTGCGCGATCACCCCGAGGTTATTCAATGAGTCAGCGATGCCTTCCTTGTCGTCGAGCTCACGGCGAATTGCCAGCGCCTCGCTGTGCAGTTGAATCGCGCGCGCATAATCCCCTTGAAAGCGCGCGATCTCGCCGAGCACATCCAGCTCACGCCCGATGCCGAGTTTATCGTCAATCGAACGAAACAGCGCGAGACTCTGTTGATGCAACGTGGTCGCGCGCGCATAGTCACCTTGCTGGCGCGCGAGATTGCCCGCGCCGCGCCGCGCGTTCGCGCGGTGCCACACTTCCCGCGCCGGCAAATTGTCGGGAGACGTATCGGTGAGCGCCAGCGCGCGTTCCAGCCACGCGCGTCCCTCGCCGATGTGCCCGTGAATTTCCCAAAAGCGCCACAGCGAGCCGGCAAATTCCAAAAACTGTTCGGCGCGGTCAGGAGCGTGCTCTGTCCATTCGAGCGCGGCGCGCAAATTGTCGTGCTCCGCTTCGAGTCGCGGGAGCCAGTAGCCCTGTTTCGGTCCCCACAGTTCGCCGAACGAACGTTTGGCGAATTTGCGGAAATATTCAGCATGCGCGCGCTGCATCGCGTCAAGCTCATTATTGGCGACGAGGTGATTCAACCCGTACTGTCGAATGGTTTCGAGCAAGCGGTAGCGTTGCCCGCTCTCTTGTGTTTCCGCGATCACGAGTGATTTGTCCACCAGACGTCCGAGCAGATCGAGAATGTCCTCACGACGGAGGACGGGGGACGGGGGAGTTGTTGCAGACGCATGGCTTTCGTCGTCGGTCCTCGGGCGTCCGTCCGGTTCACTGCACACCGCTTCGGCTGCTTCCAGCGTCAAGCCGCCGACGAATATGGAAAGGCGGCGCAGCAGAGTTTGTTCGTTTTCGGAAAGGAGATCATAGCTCCAGTCGACCAACGCGCGCAGCGTTTGCTGTCGTGGCAGCGCGGTACGACTGCCGCCGACCAACAAGCGAAAACGATCGTTCAGCCGCGCCGCAATTTCTTCCACCGACAAGACTTTGACGCGTGCGGCGGCTAATTCAATCGCGAGGGGAATGCCGTCCAGTTGCTCGCAGATTTGCAAAATCGCCGGCGCATTCTGTTCCGTCAATTTAAAGGTGGTCGTTGCCGCGACCGCGCGATCGACAAAAAGCCGAATGGCTTCGTACTCGGTCAATTTTTCGGGAGACCACTTTTCGATCGCGCTGCCGACCTGATCGGGCAGAGTGAGTGAGGGGATACGCCACACCGTTTCGCCCGGAATGTCGAGCGCCTCGCGGCTGGTTGCCAGAATGCGGAGATCGGGGCAGGCTTGCAATAATGTTTCACTTAGACGCGCCGCGGCTTCGATCAGATGCTCGCAGTTATCCAGAATCAACAGGATCGTTTTCGTTCGCAAATTGTCGCTGAGCATCCTCAAGATAGGAACGTCCGCCGTCTCGCGCAAGCCAAGCAGCGAAGCGAGCGCGTGCGGAACAAGGCTCGCGTCGGAGAGCGAGGCAAGCTCGACGAACCAGACTCCGTCGGTGAATTGTTCGAGCAAGTCCGCCGCGACTTGGAGCGCGAGACGCGTCTTGCCCGAACCACCCGCGCCGAGAATCGTCAGCAGCCGCGTCGTCGTGAGCAACTGCTTGACTTGCTCCATCTCTTTTTCGCGACCGATAAAGGTGGTCAGTTGAATCGGCAGGTTGTTCGGCAACACATCCAATGACTTGAGCATTGGAAAATCGGCGGGGAGTCC
>JBBSHK010000308.1:0-4553 GCA_038253185.1 Anaerolineae bacterium
GGTTCGCCAGCGCATTGAGAATCAAATAGAGCGGCAGGATCAGCCACATTAAATAATGTTCCCACATCCGCGGCAAAATGAGCATCATCACTGCGAGCCCCGTCGCGAATTCGAGTTGCTTTTGCAAAAGGTCGTTCGTTGTCGCGCGGCGCAGCACCCACGCGGTGAGCGCCAGAAAAAAAATCGTGATCACGATGGCGAGCACGCGGATTTCCAGACCCGGCGTTTTGTCGAGCTGGTTGTTGTCGGGCAGAATTCCGAGTAGATTATTCGTCCGGCGCAGAAACACCACGAGCGATTGGTCAAACAGTGAGGGACGATGGTACGATGAATCGGGTAGAATGTCTGTGAAATATTCCAACCACACGCGCGGTCCCATTAGCGCGACGGTTGCCATCAGCAGTCCCGCGCCAATCGCTACCGTCGCGGCGAGTGCGCGCCACGCGCGCTGCCACAAAAAGTAGAGCAGAAATATTGCGGGGAAAATTTTGAACGCGGTCGCGAGCACCAGCGGCAAACCGGTGATCGCGGCGCGGCGATGCGTCCAGCCGTACAGTCCCAGCGCAAAGAGAAATAAAAAGAGCGGTCCCAATTGTCCAAAGTCGAGCGCGTGACGGAGCGAGCCGGACGCCGCCAGCATCAGCGCCAGCCACACCGGACTTGCCGGACGCGCGCTCGACTTGCGCGCGGCGAGCCACAATAATATTCCCGCGCCCATCAAGGCGATGAAACTAGATACCAGCCATAGGAATTTCGCTTGCCCGATTGGAAACAATGCCAGCGGCGCCAACAGCGCGACCGCCGAGGGCGGATAGGAGAGCGGTCCAATTTTCCCGTTCAGCAAATGATGACTCGCGTTGAACTGCTCGAGTTGATTCAGGTCGTAATAATCGCCGCCACGCAGCCACACATTCACCGCGGCATAATACACCACAAAATCGCCTAAACTCTGATGGCGCAGCGGCAAAATTGTATTCCAAAAAAAATACGCGGCGAGCAACGCGATGATGGCGAATTCAACCCACACTCGCACGCGCGCGTTCGCAATACCGAGCGTATGCACAAACTCGAACGAAACGGTTTTCTCGCGGCGAATTTTTTCCGCCCAATCCAAAAGTGGACGCGCCAGCAGCCACGCCAGCGCCAGCATGATACAAACGTATCCGACGAGTGCCGCGCTCCACGCCCGCGCGAAAATTAACGCGAGCGCGAGAAATAATTCCGCCGCGAGCAACGCGCCCACCCGCGCGCCGCGCGTGTGTCCAAGTCCCACGCGCTGCACCACGCCGAACCAGAGTAGACCACTCACGACGAAGGCGAGCGCGGGCACGGGCGGCGGCAGCACCGGCGAACGCCCCGCTCCCTCGACCGGCTGCAAACGCGCCGAGCTGAGCATTACGCCCAGCTCACGATCATCTTGGCTGCCCGCAATCGTTCCGCTTGGATTAAACGTCGCAACATCGAGTTCGACGTAGAGCGTGCCATCACGCGCATTCAAGCCAGACGGAATCGGAACCTCGAGCGTCTGCCAATCGGGTTCGAGTTCGACCGTCTGGATTTCGGCGCCTCTTGCGCGCAGGGACAGGTCGGGCGCGTCCGCGCCGGCAGGTCGCGGCGCGGCAAGGCGCAGGATGAGGCGATAGTTTTGATTTGCGGCGATGCCGGGGAAGAGCAGCACGGAATGAGCGGATGACCACCGAAAGCCGATGCGCTCTACTTTTTCGGGCGCGTGAAAATTAGAAATAAAGCGCGCGTGGGATGAGCTGCCCAAATCAATCGAGTAGGTGTAGAGGACTTGGTAAGCGGCGAGGACAGTTGCCAAAGTGACCAGCGCGACGAGGAGCCAGGGCTTGACTCGACTGGATAACGTGCTCGTCATTTAAGAATCACGGTGCTTGCAAAATAGACGAAGGACTCGCGCCGCGCGACGCAATCCGCGGAGCCAACTCGTTCGCCCATTATATCTACGTTACGGAGAGGATGCAAAGAAAGAGCGGGGCTAATGTCCATCCTGATTTTTATTTGCTCTCGCTCTTTGTTATAATCGCGACGGAATTCTCGAATGACTCGAACTCGCATCGCGCCCGCACGCACTCGCTGGTATTTCGCTGCTCTGGTTGGAATCCTGCTGCTTGGCTGGCTACTGCGCGTTTTTTTCTGGACCGACCAGGCGCGCGCGAGCAATATTAATCCCGGTGATGAGGATGAATATTATCGCGGCGCGGTGCATCTCTTTCTGCACGGCGACTATTACGATAACGGCAAATGGCTGAGACCGCCGCTCACATCGCTCTATCTCGCGGGTGCGTTTCGCGTGTTTGGATTAAATCTCCCCGCCGCGCTGTTATTCCACGCCGCGCTCTCGCTGCTCTCGATCGCCCTCATCGCCACGCTCGTGCGCCGCATCTTTCGCCGCGACGATTACGCCATCACGGCAGCGTTGGCGGCGGCGCTGTTCCTCCCGTTTGCCGCGTACGCGAGTCGTGTGCTCTCTGAAAATATTTTCATCATTTTTCTCTCGCTCGCGTTGGTGCTGCTCGAACGCGCGTGGCATTCGATTCGCACGCGCGACGGAGGTACTCCCGCGCGTTATTTATTTTTCGCCGGCGTCGCGTTCGGACTCGCGACCTTGACCCGCGCGTTTTTATTTTATTTCGTCCCACTGCTGCTGCTGTGGTTCGTATGGGAACGTGGCAACCTGCGGCGTGGAGTGCGCGCTTTCGCCTGGCTCGCACTCGGGTTCGCGCTCGTGATTCTACCGTGGACCGCGCGGAATTACGCCGTGTATCATCAACTCGTGCTCGTCGAGACCGAGGCGGGATTTTCGTTTCTCGTCGGCACGCAGCCCGACGCGAATGAACAGGCGCTGCAAGATTTTTGGACGCAGGCGTACCCGAATTCCGCGCAGCGCCAGCAGGCACAATTTGCCAAAGGTTTTGAGAATGTGCGCCGCGCGCCGCTGCAATGGATCGCGCATATGCGCGACAAGCTGGTGCGCTTGTGGCACCTGCACGTGCGCAATCTCGCTACGAATGGGATGACGGGACCCACACTTCAGCAAAGTTCGGTCGCGTATTCGCTCCTGTCCGATGTCGAATATATTGTGCTGGCGCTCGCCGCGCTCGTGGGTCTCGCGACCGTTCGTCGCGATCAACTCTGGTTTCCGCTGCTCGCGCTGCCGCTGTACACGACGCTGCTCGGCGCGATCACGGTGACCAGCGTACGCATTCGCGAGCCATTGATGATTGTATTGATTGTTTACGCCGCTCCCGCGCTGACCAACCCGCGCCGCGCGTGGCGCGGACTGCGCGCGGCAGTGCTGCCGCGCAAACTGGTGCTCGCGGGTGGACTCGCGATTTTTGCGCTGCTGATTTACAGTAATGTCTATCCGGCATTCTTGGCGAGCCAGTGGTGGCTGGCGCGGGCGCGGCTTGGCGGTGGAGAAGCGGAGATTCAGCGCGCGATCCAAGCGGACCAGAACAGTGTTCTCCCGTACCTCGCGCTCGGAGATTTTAGACTGGCGCGCGGTGATGCGAATGGTGCCGTCGCGGCGCTCACGCAAGCTCAGGAGTTGATGCCGAACAATACGGAGGTTGCAGCAAAATTAATCGCGGCTTTACGCGCGAGCGACGCCGGTGTCACACCCGCCGCGCTCGAACCGATCCGCGAGGACGGCGGCGATGACCCGCAGTGGTATGAATGGGCGTGGGCGCGCGTGCCGTATGCGCCACGCGGGCAAGTGGACCTGAGCGCGCCCGCCGTGGGCGTGATGCGCGGGGTGTACGCGCCCGCCGAACAGGACGGCACAATCTTTCGCTGGACACTTGACCGCGCGCAATTCCGCGTATCGAATGCCGGCGCCAATCGATTGAGCTTGCGCCTGCGCGCGGATTCCGCCGAGCCGGTCGAAATTTTTGTGGATGGTGAATTGGTGCAGCGCGTGAAGGTCACTTTTGCGTGGGCAGACTATTTGATTGCGCTCAAGCATCCGGCACGCGCGGAATCGTTGATCGAACTGCGCGCGCCCATCCACCTCGTGAGTGTGGACGAGCCGTACCCGCGCGGGGTCGCCATCGCCGCGTTGAAATTAGAATGAGCTTTCGCATTCACTTTCAACGCACCGCATACAACCAGAACGTCGGCTCGCTTGATTTGGGCAAATTTTCGCCGCGCAATTCCAATTTCTCGCGCGTTCCGAGCAGCGTTGAACTTTGATTGAATCCGGTGCGAGGGCTGGGCAACGCGCGTGGAATTATTTCAGTTGCGCTCGAGAATTTCGTGTGCGCTTACGAGGGCGCCGGCGGACAGAGTGCGGACGGGAAATTGGCTCGGCATTAGAAATGGAACGCGCGTGCCGGAGAGCCCGCGCGAAAATGTTTGACCAAGGGTCGTGAGCCCACCTCAGTAAGATGTGAAAGTCTGGATCGACGGCTTGCGCGAAAGAGTTACTGCCCGGTCATAGCACGCGCGACGTTGAGTCGCCCCCAACCGTAGAGGGGCGAATGTCCGGTCGTGCCAAAGCGATCGGCAGAGTGCTCGAGCGCGCGTTCGAC
>JBBSHK010000309.1:0-4548 GCA_038253185.1 Anaerolineae bacterium
CCAATTCTGCCAGCGTCGCATCGACCTGCCGCAATGATTGAGCCAATTCGATGATGCCGATGGTTCTGCCATTCGCCACCAGCGGCGCGACGAACACGCGCAAACGCGCGCGGTTGAGTGGTACATTCGAGAAAAAAGAATTGCCCGAAGTGATGCGGCGCGTCTCGTCAAGTCCGATGACGAATTTTTGCTGTCCGAGATTGTCTGAACTGCTCATCACCTCGCCGTTGAGCGCGGCGATCTGCACAAAAATGTCGGAACCGGCAAACACGTCGGCGGAGCGCAAGACAGCGCCGGCTTGTCGCAGCATCGTGTTCGGATCAGTCTGCACCGAGAGGACCGCGGCGAGACTGACCTGAATATCGGACGCGCGATTTTGCAACGCGCGATCGACTTCTTGATAAAGACTGAGCGAAACGATAGAGTACAGCCCGACGCCGAACGCGATCAGGATCGTCGCGAGCAGTCCGACGTACCATAGAGTTAAACGTGTGCGGAGAGACATTCTGCGATTTCAGATTTTAGATTGTGGATTTCAGATCTGGGGCTCAATGGTGCTTATGGCGACATCGCTGCCATCGAGTGACATACTACGCAAGTATGTACGAGCGCCGCATGCCACAATCCGCGATCGAACTCACTCCTCCCTCAGCGCATAGCCGACACCGCGCACGGTCTGAATCAAACGCGGTTCACGGTTCGCTTCGAGTTTGGATCGCAGGTAACGAATATAAACTTCGAGGATGTTGGACTCGCCGCCAAAGTCATAGCCCCAGATGCGGTCATAGATCAATTCGCGCGGTAACACCTGGCGGGGGTGTAAAATGAAAAAGTGCAGCAAGTCAAATTCCTTCGTGGTCAAATCGACGCGCCGCGCGCCGCGCGTCACCTCGCGCGTCGAGGTATCAAGAGCGAGATCCGCAAAACGAAATGTTGTTGCGTCGGTTGCCTTGTGACGGCGCAACTGCGCACGCACACGCGCTAACAATTCCTCAAAGGCGAAGGGTTTGACGAGATAATCGTCGGCGCCGCTGTCCAGACCTTTGACGCGGTCCGCCACCGCATCCTTCGCGGTGAGCATCAAGACGGGAACGTCGCCGCCCGCGCGCAATCGTCGCGCCACTTCAAAGCCATCCAGTCCGGGCAGCATCACGTCGAGGATCACGAGGTCCGGCATATGGTCGCGTGCGGCTTTCAAGCCGGTCTCGCCATCAGCTGCCAACTGCACTTGATAGCCCTCGTACGCCAGACCGCGGCGCAGCAAGTCCGCGATTTTTTGTTCGTCCTCAATTACCAGAATTCTCTCAGCCATAGATTAATTATAGATGAAAATATTGCGAGCGTTCGCGAAAAATGAAAAAGGAACAGCGGCACTTTTGGTCGCTGCTCCAATTAACTCTAATCGTCAAGGGTACCTGAAGGTGTTTACCTTGCTTCGGGACTGAGCAGTTGCCCACTATCGCAGTCCATGCCTCCTGCATCCATCAGGGCCACTTGAACGACCAGACGTCGCTCCGTGGACTTGAAGACGTTCCGTTTCCTGCCTCGCACTGCTGGCTGCTCGCCGCCTCCATCACAATGACGGACCAGCGATACGTCGCATCAACTGCTCTGCCACGCGCATCGACCATGGGTTGCCAATTCTTCGTTGTCGTGCTATTGCGGTCGGTGCACTGCACGAGGACTTGCACCAGGTTCGTCGTGCGGTCAGTGTATTGAACGAGAACTTTGTAAAACTGACCGGAGGGTAATTGCGTTGGAACGTCCTGTTTGCCCCAAATGAACTGGAGAAACTCGCGGCTGACTGTGCTCCCGTTTTCAGGAGCTTGCAGCGGCGGCGCAGGATAAATCATACTAGCCGGTTTCACGGGAGGTTGCGTCGGCGCGCTCGTTGGCACGGGCGTGTTCTGCACAGGCGACGCGGTCGGTTGGACCGGCACTTTGGTCGGCGTCAGAGTTTTTACAACACGCGTCGGAACGGTCGGCGGCGGGACGGGTGTTTGCGTCAACCCACCACCGGTCCCGAGAACCATTGTCGCCGTTGGTGCGACAACTTCAATCGGAGGATTCGACGATTCGGCGACGAACGTAGCGATCGGCGTATCCGTCAGCAGGATAACCGGGGGCGTGAAGGAAACTACGCCCTGTTTCGCAATTGCCGGAACAGGAGTTGGTCGCGCGGGACCCACAAACGCATTCACCGCAGTGACGCTGCCAATGAGCAGAATGAACACCAGCATAATGAGAATCGCTCGAAAGGCGCGGTCGCCCGCTTGCTCTTGCTCAAGCGTGAACATCGTTGTGCGCGCGGTGCGGCGCGAGTCCACGAGCGTTTTGATTCCAAATAATATACCGACGACGCCGGCGATATAAATCCAGATCGCATAGTAGCTTAGTAAATCGAGAAACGAAGCCATAGATTAAATTGTCCGGTCGTGCGAGCGAGGCGCCTCAGTGGAGGAATAAAGTCACGGGAGAACCGCGCGGGTACAGAGATCGAGGGCAATGGTCGAACGACTTCGGTTTTCACATTCTCAGCGTCGATTTTTTTTCTCAAGCTTGCTCTGACACTCGACATCATACAGCGTCATCGGCAGAGCCAGTAGCCGCTCTTCGGGAATGGGCTTGCCACAATGGACGCATTTGCCGTAGCTTCCATTCTCGATTCGCGCGAGCGCCTTATTGATCAAATCGAGACGCTGGCGTGTGTCGTTGGCGAGCCACAGCTCTCGCTCCTTCGTTTCCGCCATCAGCGCCAGGTCTGCTTCGTCGCCGCGCGCCATTTCAGCCGGCGGCTCTGCGCGTTCGAGCAACTCGGAACGCTCTTTTTGCAATTGTGATTTCACCAAGGGAACATTGATTGACATTTGATTCCTTTTATTGAGCGCCATAAGACGCAAAAACGGAGTCGTCGGGCGACCACGACGCGCCACGCGACTCCGCTGTATTGTAAGGCAATTCGGCTATAGAGCCAAATTAGACCGGATGGTTTTCGTCGATCATTCTGTAACGCTTGAGCGCCGCGTCGAGAATGCTGTTGATCAAGTCCGTATAGCTCATTCCCGCCGCTTCCGCCTCCAACACGATATCGCTCAGCCCTTCGGTGAGTCCCGCCAGAGGATTGATCTCGATTACGAACGGTTGATTGTCCGAGGCGCGCACGCGAAAATCCACACGCGCGAAATCATAACATTCCAGCGCGCGGAAGGTGGCGACTGTGAGACGTCCAATTTGTCCCGCCAGTCGGGCGGAGAGCGGTGCGGGGACAATGTAGCGCGGTCCCCACGGATTTTTGCTTTTGATCTCAGAATTGTACAGCGGCGCGGCATCTTTCAGTGGAGAAAAATCGACTTCGAGCGGTGGCAGCACGCGCACGCCGGCATAATAAAACTCGCGCGAGACATCGCCGTTTTTCGGTGATTCAAATTTTCCTTTGCCGTTTCCACCGTTCGCGGGAACAGGCGCGCCCGCGCCAGCGAGCACCATCTCCGGCTCGACAATTTTTTTCTTGCGTGAGCGCACCCACGAACCGCGTTCCACAATGTTGCCGATGAGACCGGTCGTGATCTCGCGTCCCTCGACGTATTCTTCCACGAGAACGGGCTGCTCGTACGCGGCGAGTAGATAGCGCACTTGTTCGCGTAATTCGCGCGGCGTACGACAAATTGATTTCGCGGTGATGCCGATACCGGAACCTTCAAGCGCGGGCTTGGCAAAGAGCGGAAAATTCAAACGCGAATCGAGGGGCTCGCTGCCGGTCGTGAACGTCTGGAACGCGGGCGTTGGGATGCTGTAGAATTGGAGCACGCGCTTGGTCATCGACTTGTCGAGCGCAAGCGTGAGCGCCATTACACCCGAGCCGGTGTACGGGATGCCGAGCATATCGAGCATCGCCGGCACTTGCGCCTCGCGCGATTTACCGCGATGTCCTTCGCAGGTGTTAAAGCAAATGTCCACCTTGTACTTTTGTAATTGTTGCGGCAGTGTCGCGTCGCCTTCTAACGCGATGACTTCGTGTCCAGCCGCGCGCAGCGCGCGTTCATAACCCGCGACGCTTTCGTCGGAATCGAGCTCGTTCCATTTGTCCCACGGCGCGTTCTCGTCGTACTCGTGCGGCGCGTTCGCCTTGAGACTATAGAGCAGCGCGACCTTGAATTTTTTCATTCCGCGCCTCCGCCGTTGGAACCTCCATTGCCGCCCTTGAAATCCATCAGCCGGATCGGAGCGCCGCCACTGATCGCGTATTCAGGATCCATGCGCGGGTCGTGATGATGAGGCGGAATCGCCGCGTCGATCTCGTGCGTGCGTCGCTGCTTGCGTCGCATCCCTTCCGGTTCGAGCACAACTTGTTCGCCTTGCAGCAAACGATCGATACCTTCGTGCTTGCCATCCGCTTGTTGACAAAATTGGCAAGTCGCTTTGTCGTGACGATGATACACCGGCGCTTCGGTGTAGGTCGTGATAACCCCTTCGAAATTTCGCAGCACTACTTTGTGGTCGTTCATCGAAATCAAATAATTGGGCATCACCGGAATTTTTCCGCCGCCG
>JBBSHK010000310.1:0-4539 GCA_038253185.1 Anaerolineae bacterium
ACAACGCGCGCCGCCACGCAATTTCGGAATTGCTTCCGCGATCGCGGTAAGCGCCTTCGCGATTTCGTCCACACCGCCCATCGGCGGCGAGATCAAAAAACCGGTCACGCCGAAACGCGTTACGTTTTTTGAAATGGACTGTAGCTCAGCGGCGGTCTGCTCCGGCTTGCTCAGTTGCGCGCCGAGGCAGCCATAGGTGTGCAGGTCGATCAGTCCGGGCACAATCGCGCCGCCACGCGCGTCAAGTCGTTCGGCGTGCGCGGGTATTGGAACGCCGTCCGCGCGTCCGACCGCCAGAATTTTATTGCCATCCACTAGCACCGCGCCGTTCGCGATTTTTTCGCGCGGAGTGTAAATTGTCCCGTTAACAACGGCTTGCATCATTGACGAACAAAAAGTAACGGCGAGTTCAAGAGCTGCAAATCGCGTCTTTGCTTTTCACTTTTTGCTTTCACCTTTTAACTTTTCATCAGCAACTCGACCGCGAGTCGCACTGCGCCGATGACCGGCTCTTGCACGAGTTCGATAGGCGCGAAACGAAATTGACTCTGCTCAAGCGCGGCGAGCAAAAACTGTCGCAGAGATTCTGCCTCCAGCAACAGTCCTCCGGTGAGCGCAAGCGGAATTTCCACGCTGCCAAAATTCAAACGTCGCGCGAGAGCGACCACGGCGCTCGAGAGTTCTTCCGCCGCGCGTTCGACCAGATCACGCGCGGCCGGGTCGCCTTGCGCGGCAGCCGCGATGACCAGCGGGGCGAGGCGCGCGAGGTCCGCGTTGGTGAGAGCCGAATCGTACACTTGCGGAATTAATTGCAGCGGCTCGCGCAATTTCCAATGATCGAGAATAATGCCAAGCAAGCGCGTCGGTTGACCGCGTCCGTCGGCGGCGCAAGCGGCGGCGCGCAATGCCTCGCGCGCCAGCGCGAACGCGCTGCCTTCATCGCCAAAGAGATAGCCCCAACCGCCAGCGCGGGCGGTTTGACCAGCGGGCGTTCTGCCCCACGCGATGGAGCCGGTGCCGGCAATCAGCGCGATGCCCCAATTATCCGGCGTGCCCGCTGCTACAACAATCTGTCCATCGTTGATCAGCGTTACCCGCCGCGCGATAGACTCGTGCATCCATACTTGCAGATCATCGCGAGGTCCGAGAGATTCCAACCCACCGACGCCAAGACACGCCGCCTCGACGCGGCGTTTTTGTATCTGCGCATCGTTAAACGCGCGCTCGATCGCGCTGAGAATTTCTTGTTGAGCCGCGCGCAGACCGTTGGTTCGTGGATTGGAGGCACTGGCTTCACCGCGACCCAGGGTTTCTCCGCGCGCATCGGCGAGCCGCGCGCGTGTGCGCGAACCGCCGCCGTCAATGCCAATCACTAATTCATCCATCAGAAATGTCGGAGAGAATCACGCGAGCAGCGGCGAGTTGAAAGCTCATTCGTCCTCGTACGCGCGGCGCGCTCGCTCCACCCGCGCGACACTGTCGCGGTAGCCGCCGGGGCGATTGCGCGCGTGCCACAACTTTTTGTGAGCGCGGAGAATCACGCGCAGTTCCCGGTCCAACTCACCTTTCAATTTCGCCGCGCGTTTTGGATTAGTTTCAAAGGCGAGCTCGCCGCGACGCGCGCCGTGACGCGCCAACTTTGCCGCATTCTCGAATTCTTGTTTGATGAGGCGCGCGTCGACACGTTTCATCTTGGCTCGGGCGAGAGGGCGCACCGCGCGGTCAATAGCTTGGCGTGCGCGGAGGAATCCCGCACGGTCTTGGTTCTCGGTCGCGCGAATTTCCTCCAGCGACTTTCGCAGCGCGAGCGCGACGCCGGACGAATTGTGATACTCGCGCCCGAGCGATTGATAGACGTTGCCCAGATCAAGAGCGACGCGCCCCATCACTTTTGCGTCGTCATGAAAGACGAATTGATCGAGCACGCGCGGCAGGTCGGCGTCGCGGTTGCTTTTCAGGCACCAACTCACTCCCGCGCCGTAGGCGAAGCCGAGATAGCTCACCGGCAAATATTGCAAGTGACCGTTATCGCCCCAGTCCGTGTTCAGCAAGCCAATCGCGCCGTGCTTTAGTCCATTCTCCGCCGCGCTGCGAATATTCGCGAGCGCGTTGTCGGTTCTACCCAGAATCGAATTCCAGCTCGACGTTCCGGGACAAACGTAAAATGGAATTCCGGCACGCGCAAATTTTTCACAGTCGCGATCGAACGGGTGATTGGCTTCATAGCCCCATTCCATCGCGATTACATCCGGCGGAAGTTCCGACACCAGCTCAGGATGATTCATAATAATGTCACCCCAGAACTGCATCGTGTGCCCGCGTGCCTTGACCTCGTGATAAATCTTTTTCAGAAAATCGAGATAGAGTCGACCGACGCCGTGCGCTTGCGCGTCGGCGCGATTGCGGCACTCGCCGAGATCGAAGGTTTCATCACAGCCGACATTAAATTGACGCGAGGAAAAATTCGGCAAGAGTTCGTCGTACAGCTCGCGCAAGAGTTCGAGACTGCGCGGGTCGGTGGGATCGAGACTGAAGGGTTGCGTGCCCCACCACTTGGGTGGGTCGTAACCGTCGGGACATTCCGCCAGCTCGCGATAGCGTTCGTGCTTGAGCCAACGATGCATATGCCCGAAAGAATTTTGATTCGGCACCAGTTCGACGAAACGCGCGCGGCAGAAAGCGTCAAGTTCTAGAATTTCATGTTCGGTCAGCGGCGACGCGTGTTCCCACACCTCGCGGTGATTGCGATAGGTGAAAGTGTGCTCGGTGTAGAGCTGCAATTGATTTATTTTCCACGACGCCAGTAGGTCGATCAGCTCAAACAAGGTCTCTTGCGTTGGCACTTTGTCGCGGCTGATGTCGAGCATTATGCCGCGGTTTGGAAAATCGGGATGGTCGGTGATGTGTAGCGCGGGCAGCTTTTTTCCGGATTGCGCGATGATCTGCGCCAGAGTCGCGACCGCGTTAAAAATTCCGTGAGGCGACGGCGCGGCGATCTCGATTCCCTCTGGCGTAATGTCCAGCTCGTAACCTTGTGCGTGGCTGCTTACCCCTTCCTGAACGCGCAGCACTGCACCGATTTCTTCGGGCGGTCCACTCGCGGTCGCCGCCAGCGTCCATTCCGCGCGAGCTGACTCGCGTACCACATCGAGCAGCCGCTCGCCGCTGAATAATAATTGCTGCGCGGGCGCGCCGACGAGCGCGAGGCGCCTGCCCGATTCGATTTGAAAATTGCCGCGGCGCTGCTCGATGTGGCGCGGCTGGGGAAAGAGTGTGAGCGCGTTCCGCATAAGAATTTTTACCTCCGGCAATGAATCTTTCAGAGTGACTTGCTCAGCATAAGGTACTGGCGATAAGGTTTGAATCCGAACTTGCCATAGAATTCGAGGAGACTGGTCCAATCGATCACGCAGCCGCGCACGCCGCGCTCGCGCAATCGACGCAGCCCGGCATCCACCACTGCCGCGCCATAATGTTTTCCGCGAGCATCCGCGCTGACGCCGAGCGCGCCGGCTTGTCCCCACGG
Organism: Anaerolineae bacterium; assembly: GCA_038253185.1. Lineage (GTDB taxonomy): Bacteria > Chloroflexota > Anaerolineae > UBA4142 > SHND01 > JBBSHK01. The sequence goes on from JBBSHK010000310.1 coordinate 3,527, forward strand.
TCGCGGCAAGGCGTGCAGATAAAAGCGGTCCAACGGACGCAGCGAGTCTTCGAAGGTGAGAAAGCAAAAACCGTCCACGCCGCGTGCGCTGACCAGAATGGTGTAATCAGAGATGCGCCCACCCTCGCGCAAGTGTTCCTCGAATTCATAGTGCCAGCGTCCGGGAAATTCGCGCAAGAAAAATTCGCGCAGCGCGCTTTCGTCCTGCGGCTGCGCGGCGCGCGTCACGATGTTGGTGGGTTGAACGAAAGGCAGCGTTACGTAATCGTCCAAGTCGCGCGCCACATCCCACTCCACCTCGCGACCGGCTCGTGCGCCATAGCCGCGCGCGCGAAAAAAATTTTCATTGTGCAATTCGTCCGGCAGTCCGGGCGCGAACGGGCGCAAGCTGGCGCCGAGCCGCGCAGAGTGGCAACCTTGAGCGCGCAGCCATTCTTCTGCCCATTCCAGCAGCGCGCTGCCGATGCCGCGCCGGTGCGATTCCGGCGAAACGGCGACGGCGTCGATCCACCCTTTTTCCGGAGAAGACACATTGGGAAAATTTTTCAGAACGCTTGCTAACACAAACCCGCGCGGTTCACCATCGAGACGCGCCAAGCGACCCTCTTGAAATCCGCCGGTCGATGGGAGCGTGTTGAATTCAACAAAGCGCGCCGAGATGGCAAGCTCCGCGCCACACGCGGCGGTCCATAGCGCCGCGGCAGTGGAAAGATGATCGCGGTTGGATGAATCGAATGGAACTAATTGGAATGACAAAATGGTTCTTGACCTCGCACGATTCCTTCAGAAATTCAGATTTGCTCAAAAACGTGTAAAGGCATCCAGTCTCGTTTTCACTTTACCTGATTTTGAACTTTTCGGCAATGAGGATCTCCGGGAGCATCGGTTTAATTTGGACGGAATAGGTTGGCACACGCGCGCGGATAAAAAATCCGTACGGCTGTTGCAAAGTCAGTTGACAAGCGCTGAAAACGTCTCTACGTCATTTCGAGGAGCGGTTTTTGCGACGAGAA
>JBBSHK010000311.1:0-4522 GCA_038253185.1 Anaerolineae bacterium
AGTTTACCTGATTCGCGCTGTCGTGTCTACCGTCGTACGAACAACGAACAACTAATAACTAACAACTATTCGCCGCCCTTGGTGATGGCGACTTGTTTCTTCTGAAAGCTCGTGCCCTTGGTGTCCACACCGGTCAAGCCATCGATCGCTTTTTGTGCGAGGTCGGTGCGATACACGCCGTCCTTCGGCGCGGCTTTAATAATCTTGTACGTTTGCGAAATCTGCGCGGTCTGGTCGAACGCGGTTTTGTCCATGCTGCCGATGCCTTTGGGCGAAGGCCAGATCAAGACATTGATTTCATTCAACTGCCATGCCATGTGACCTTTGCCGAGCGTCGGTCCATTCTTCAGCACGATGTTCACGCAGTCGTCAAAGTTATCGCGGCAATAAATCCAGCCCTTGAAACTCGCGCGCAGGAATTTCACTGCAGTGTCCTGATTCTTCGCGTCCTTGATCCAATCGCCGCGCACAAACAAACCATCCTGCAACATCGCCGTGCCGACATCCTGGAATTTGATCACGTTCAAATCTTCCGGCTGATAAAGCTTGCCCGTTTTCGGATTCACCGCTTCGAGCACCTGCGCGTACTCATTGTAGGTCATCGCCTGCGCGGCATCCACCTGTCGATTCAACAACAACGACATATCGAATGGCTGCTGCACGACCGTGACATCGTTCTTGTTATCGGGGTCAAGCCCTGCCTTGCGCATCGCCGCGAAAAGCTCCGGCTCGTTGCCAAAGCCCCACGTACCGACCTTCTTGCCTTTCCAATCTTCGGGCTTGCTGATGTTCGTATCTTTCCATGAAACTTCGGTCGTGCCGCTGCGCTGGAAAACTTGCGCGACGTTCACGAGGTCCGCGCCTTGCTCGATCGACGCCAACACCTTCGGCAGCCACGCCACGCCAAAGTCGGCGCCGCCCGTCGCGACGACTTGCTGCGGCACAATTTCCACAGCGCCGACTTTGATCGTCACGTCGAGACCTTCGTCCTTGTAAAAACCCTTGTCTACCGCGGCGTAATAGCCGGCGAATTGCGATTGCGTGACCCACTGCAATTGCAGCGTCACTTTCGTCATCGCGCCGCTGCCTTGCGGCACATTGGTGCCTTTGGGCGCGAGCGTTGCTTGCGGAGCGGTGGTGCCTGCCGCGGTCGGTGGCGCGTTGGTCACCTGTGCCGCGCCGCCACATCCGACGACGATGGCGACGAGCAGCGTACTGAACGCGAGCAGCGACAAAAACTTGTTCATCTCTTCTCCTCCTCTAAATTTTAAAATTGGGATTGTCGGTTCGGTTAGCTGTCAGAATCTAGAATAGACCTCACCTCCTTTCCCGATTTAATTCCGCTCATTCTTCCGAGCTACGCACCGAAGCGTGCCACGGGATCGCGAGTCGTTCAAAAAAAATGATCACGACATAAAACACGATGCCCAGAACGGCGGCAATAATAATCGCCGCCCACGAATTGTCAAAGCGAAAGAACGCGGCTTCTTGTGTGATATAAACACCCAATGCCTCACGCGGTCCGCCAAAAAATTCTCCGACCACCGCGCCGATGAGACTGAGCGTACTGCACACTTTGAGCGCATTAAAAATGTACGGCAGTGAATTGGGCAGACGAACTTTCAGGAGCACCTGCAAGTCATTCGTCGCGTACGAGCGCATCAATTCCAGCGCGGACGGTTCGACCAGCGTCAGCCCGCGCACCATATTGATCATCATCGGGAAAAAAGTGATGATGGCGACGATCATCATTTTCGAAAGTTGGTTCGTCAGCCCGAACCAATTGTTCATAATCGGCGCGAACGCGATGATGGGAACGGAATTTGCCGCGATGGCAAAAGGCATCAACGATTCGCGCGCTGCCGTCCAACGCGCGGTGGCGAGCGCGACCAGAATGCCTGCGGTGCAGCCAATCACAAATCCGCCAACCGCTTCGGTCGCGGTATAACGTCCCGTGTCCACTAACTGAGTAAAGTGGTCGGCGAAGGCTTGCAAGATCACGCTCGGCGCGGGCAAAATGAATTGCTTGATGCCGAGAGAACGAACCGCGAGTTCCCAACCCGCGAGCACCGCGATGAAAACAATCACCGTCGGCAGATAATAGACGGCGCGCTCGGCGAAATTCGCGCGCTGTGAAACTTTCGGCGGCGCGAGGCGCGCGGCGTAAACTTTTTCAGCTTGAGCCATTCTCAAGTACCTTTGTAATTGATGGCCTTATAGCCTACTCTGGAAGTCTTGGCTTCCAGTACTCTCCTGCAGAAAGATTCTGCATCGCTGCTTGAATAATAATTCCTCTATCTTCCAAAAATTTCTGATAATTGCCCTGTTCTAATCCCTCGTAAGATATTACATGCGTTGCAAGCCTTCTCGCGATCTCCTTCGCGCCCAATGAATTTGCTTCCGCACGCTCCTCCAGGTACTTGAGTGGTTCCTTGGCCGAAATTACTCTATTTGTTTTCCAACTAATGAGTGCACAGTTCAGAGCTCTATATGCATCTTCATCCGGTATCGCTTTAGTACGTAGAAAAGCTACTGGGTACAAGTGGTGATATTCTCTTTGTCCAAGATTCCCGCGTGTTACGATACTATCATCTGCTATGTCATGTGCGCCACCGCGCAATGACACCAACAGAATAGCACGTGCAAGCCGATCGCGATTTTTGGGCCATCCCGCTTGTATGAGTTCCTCAATTGTCGGAAGTGGATGATTGCTCTCATCAAAGATAGGCACGCTCTCTTCTGCGCCTTTGCCTGTGATCACATTTCTAAATGCGCGAAAGTCTTGGAGGGCAGCAGTAGCAGCAGCCCGTTCGTAACGATCTGTAAAAAATGCTCGCCACAGGTATTTGCGCAGCAGAATTCTTGCATTACCCTGAGCATCTGGCTTTTCCGGGACATAGGTCCATAATGCGATTAGAGGAGCCAGAACGGTTTCAGTCGGCAATCGGGTAGAATCAAAGACGGATTCCTGCTCTAAGAACTCAACAGCCTGCTTAGCAACAGTCACCAACTTCGGCCAATCAGTTACCATGCGCGATAAATCTAAGCCAAAGTATCCCGCCTGATTAGGCACTCGGTCTTGCAAGAGTGCCATCGCGTTCAGAACTGTATCTTCAGGAGTATCATATGCCGGAAGACCTGGAACAGTGCTGGTCAGGCTTTCTACTAGATCGTGAAGCGATTGTCCTGTCTCTTCTTCAGTTTGGGCTACTATAATGTCGAACGCAGTGAGACGTACAGAACGGATATTCATTTTCACAAATACATCGAGAGCCACTTCGCGTGGAGTTCCTACTGGTAATGATAGAAACGGCAGATTAAAACTGGCTACTTGCTGTCGCAGCTTTGTTATTATCTTATTCAGGTTTTTTTCTTTTTGGGGGTCGGCTTCGACTGCTTGTTCAACCCAAGCATCAACAATTTCGTCAGTTTCACCCGGTGGTAATAGGCGAATTGGTAACAGGCGCCGCTCCCAACATTCTCTGGGAGTATCCGCCCAAAGCGGGAATCGTTTACCCTTGCGCTCCCATCTGCTGACAGGGTAGACCTCTACTTCAGTCGGCGTCAGCCCATCTTCAGGTACTTTCACAAAATACGTGCGTTCCGGATAATTATCAGTGAGCGCGCGCCACAAGGCAGTTAATCGCTGCTGTCCATCCAAAAGCAATTCAGTGATGCGATCACCGTCTTTCGGAGCTCCTTGCATTGGCCTACTAATAAATGGTATCTTATCGCCAACCTCTAAAATAAGAACTGATCCAGCCGGTAGTCCATTCAAGACAGTTTGAAGCAAGTCTGTTACTTCCTTATACCCCCAAGCTTCCATGCGCTGAAAACGCGGAAGCACAATTTGACGCGTGCGGATTCGCGTCATCCAATCTGGTAAAAACCGGTTTCTAGCTTCCATAGCGTTTTCTCTTAGCCCTCCCCACTTTCTGGGTATCATCTCTTATCTCTTTAACCAATTCCCCACTCACCCGCTCGCTCCCTCGCTTCCTCTCAACGCCTCGCGCACCTGAGTAATCTTTTCAAAGTAGCGCGGTGACTCGCGTGTTTCGATGCCGCGCGGGTGCGGCAGGTCAATGTCGATCACGCGCGTAATGCGACCCGGGCGCGCGCTCATCACGACGACGCGCGTCGAGAGAAATACCGCTTCGGGAATTGAGTGCGTCACGAAAATAATTGTAGTCTTGGTGCGGCTCCAGATGTTCAAGAGTTCCGCGTTCATCCGCTCGCGGGTGATTTCGTCGAGTGCGCCGAACGGTTCGTCCATCAACAGGATCGCGGGATTGAATGAAAGCGCGCGGGCGATGGAAACGCGCTGCTGCATTCCGCCGGACAATTGCCACGGGTAATGTTTGCCAAAGCCGCCCAGCTCGACCAACTCTAACATTTTTTCCGCGCGCTCGGAGCGTTCCGCGCCATTCACCTTCATCACTTCGAGCGGCAGTTCGACATTATTTTTCACCGTGCGCCACTCGAACAAAACCGGTGCCTGGAAAACAATCCCATAGTCCCGGTC
>JBBSHK010000312.1:0-4512 GCA_038253185.1 Anaerolineae bacterium
ATTCACCGGCAACCAACTTCCAATCGTGATTCCGTTCGACATAGAGTCGTCCGTTAAGCGCCAATTGTCCGCGCAGCTCCGAGTCGCGCAATAAGCGTACGACCTGGCGTGCCAGCAGGTCAGCATTATCACCGAGCAAAAATTCGACTCCGTCTCGAACGGCGAGCGCGGATACGGCTTGCGGCGTCCCGACCACGGGTAATCCCATCGCCATAGCTTCGAGAACTTTGTTTTGAATTCCCGCGCCGTACACGATGGGCGCGATGGAGAGAGTCGCCCGCGCGAGCAAGGGACGGATGTCCTCGACATAGCCCGTTACGTGGACGCGTGCGCGAAATCTTTCCGCGAAATTTTTGATCGCGCGGGGCGGGTCTTGTCCGACAATTTGTACGCAGGCATTCGGCATTGTCTGCCAGATGCGCGGCATGATCTCTTTCAAGAGATACAAAGCCGCGGTCACGTTGGCATGATAACTCATTTTGCCGGAAAAGAGGATGGTCTGGTTCGCGCGCGGCGCGGGGCTCGGGATAAAATATTCGAGATCAACGCCGTTGCGCAGGACAGTAATCTTGTCCGCCACGCGGCAGTCGCCATGCACAAGTTTATCGAAGGCGATTCGCTCCCGTTCCGAAGTCACCAATGTGCGATCAAATTGATGCGCTAAAAATGATTCGCACCGTCGCGTGCGCGCGAGCTCGAAGCGAGCTGCCGTTCGCGCAAACCGACTGGAGCTCGCATGTGCCGATTGCTCGAAAAGGTGCGAGATACAATCGACGCTGTCCCAAACAATTGGTGCGCGTTTAGGCTTGCCAACCACCGCAGCGCGGAGCCGCGCGCCATAGCACGCGCCGCGCAGGTGTTCGATATGAATGACATCGATAGCCGATGTCGGTTTCAAGATTTCCGCTTGCAGAGTTTGCCAGAGTTGCGGCTGCCAGCAAAAGTTCGCCTGCAACGGAGTCTGGCGCGGCAAAGTTTGGACACAATTCCACAGCGCGCGTCTGCGCGTGAGCGGCGCGGCGACCACACGCATTCCGTCAGAGACCAGCTCGGATAAATATTCGCGTTCTCGCGAATTCGTCCACAGTGTCACGAGCGTCAGCCTGTGCCCGCGCCGCCCCAATTCGCGCAGCAGGTTGTACGAACGCACGCGAATCCGATCAGGCGTGTAAGGAACGATGAAAAGTATATTCACGTTATTCCAACTCATCTCAAAAATGAATACCTTTAGCGGAAACCACACCTCGCATGGTGACTTGGACTTGTTCTCTGTGCTAAATCGGGTTTTTGAGATGAGTTGTCAGTAACACTCGCGCGGGCGCGCGGCGGAATCCAGCGTAGTACAATTGCGTGCACCCGCGTCAGCAAGTCTGTTGCCGCGAGTCCCGCGAAAACCATCATCACGGCGTCGCTCGGCAGACGGTAGCGCGGCGCCGCCCACGAGGTCAGATGCAGCGCCGCGTCAAAGCCGACATACAGGTAGAGCGGCAAACAGGCGCGCCAATTCCCGCGCGAAAGTACAAGTCCATATAGAAAAAGTGGCAGATACAGCGTGAATGAAAAAAGGCGAGAGAAATTACTGATGAGTGACGATTGCTCCGCGGGCAGCAGCCAGAAATAATCTTTAAAGCGATTGAGCGTGAGCAAGAGGAAACGTGTGGGATCCGCGACGATGAAGCGAAAGGCTTCGCGGTACAAGGCGCGGTCAAGCGACGGTTCGGACAGCCCCTGCAAATTTTCGGGAAGCGGCGCGACATAATTTGGATTGAAATTCGTGCCTTGCGCGGGATGATTGGAGGAGTAGAGCCAGAAACCGCCGTTCGAGTTGAGCAGCAAAAAATCTTGATAGACGAAATAATTACGCAGCGTCCAGGGGAGCACCAGCGCGGCAATCACGCCGAGCGCTATCAAAAAACCACTGACGCGTGAACGGATGCGAATTGTCTCCGACGCGTTTTTGTTTTTCCACCACAGCCACGCGAAGAGAATCGGTGTAAAGAGCAATAGCGTTTGCCGCAGCAGTATTCCCACTCCAAGCGCGAGCCCGAGAAAAATCCAATTCATTCGCCGCGAATGCTTCGCGAGTTCAAGAGCGAGATTGATGGAGACAAGCAGTGCCAAGACGTAAAAGCTTTGTGTCATCAGCACCGCGCTGAAAAATAGCAAGTAGGCATAGACACCCGCGAGCGCCGCCGCGGCGACTCCGCTCCATTCCCCAAACAAGCGACGCCCAATCCGATAAGTGAGCCAGAGATTGAGAATGGAGACAAGCACCTGCAACAATCGCGCGGCGAGCGGATGGTGACCGACGATGGCATAGACGCCCGCGAGGTAGAGCGTGTAAAGAAACGACCAGTGCGCGGTTGGCTCATTCGCGCGCGTGAATGGATACCAATCCGTAGGAAAACTAAATCCCTTGCCTGCGAGCAACCTCTGCGCGAGCGTGTCGTACGAAGTCTGGTCCGACGCGCCAGATACGGCGTTTGCCTGATCGCCGAGCCAGAGCGCGGCGACGACACGCGCGAGGAGTGAGAGCGTAAGGATGAGGAGCAACCAGCGGCGATTTACAAGCAGCATCGCAAACATGGACTAGGCGAACCATTTCTCTTTCATCGCATCGGGTTGAGCCACTAACGACGCGTACACTTTTTCCAATTTCGGCAGCGCCACGCGCCAATCATATTTTGCTTCGACCAAGCGGCGCGCGTTCTCTGCCATGCGGGCGCGCAATTTCGCCTCGTTCAAGAGTTGAACCACACAGTTCGCGAAATCCTGCGGCGTGTCGGCGATCAGCAAATGCTCGCCATGATTCGCCGCGATGCCTTCGGCACCCATTGTCGTCGTGACGACGGGAATGCCCCGCGCGAACGCTTCCAGTATGCGGACGCGCATTCCACTCGCCGCGCGCACCGGCACGACGGTCAGCGCGGCGCGATCGAGATAGCTCTGCAAATCGGCAACGTAACCCGTGACCGTGACAAAGGGCGCGTGGCGAGCCGCGAGCCTCAGCAGATCGCGCGGCGGACGCGCACCGACGATAGTGACGGTCGCGCGCGGAAATTTTTGGCGCACGAGTGGAAAGACGTGCTGCAAGAACCAGCGCACGCCATCCGCGTTGGGTGGATAAAACAGAGTCGTGGCGATGAGAATATTTGTCGAGTCGTTCGCCAACTGAATCCGTTCCAATCGCGCGCAATCCACCGCGATAGGGATCACGTGAATCTTGTCGACGGGCGCGCCCGCCTCTACCAGCGCACTTTGATCGGTCTCGCTGACGGCGAACACGGCGTCCATCGCGCGGCAAAGTTGCCCCTCGTACTTTTTGAGTTGACTCGCCTCGCGCTCCAACACTGGAGCCAAGAAGCGCGGCGCACTCGAGCGCGCCCGCGCGACGAGTGTCCACATGGCATTATGCGCGTCGAGCACGCGTACGCCGCCATTCGCCGCGAGCGCGAATTGTCCCATCGAGAGCTGGTCGGCATGGATAATATCAAACTTGCGAGTCGGCGTGAGCTGCTGCACCAATCGTCGCATCTGGCGATTGGCATCGCGCGTCACCAGAAATGGTTGCCGCAGCCACAGACTCGAGATATACGCGCGGAGGTTGGCGCGACGTGAACGCTGAATTGGAACGGAGTAAATTGCTGTGCAGTACGATTCCAAATTTTTCAGAAAGCATAGCTCGCTATCACGGGCGAACGACGCGAGTGTGATGCGATGTCCGCGCTGGGCAAGGTAGCGCAACACTTGAAAGGTCTTGACCTTTGGACCTGCGTCAGGTGGGTACGGCACAACTTGGGTTAGGAAAAGGATTTCCATCATGCTGGTTTGCGACAACGCAGATAAATGTTCTCACCAACGCCGAGCAAATCCTCGAGCGCGGCGACCGGTAAAGATAAAAGTTGGAACAGCAAGCTGTGTTCAAAATCAAGCTGCCAGCGGTCGCGCCCATTCAGAAAAAAGGGGCGCAGCCAAGTTCGATATAGCAAGGTGTGCGTCAACAAGTTCGTCGGCGTCCGCGTCCACCCACGGACAATTTGAAAGCCCGCGCGCTGGAACAGGCGCAAGTAACTGTTCATCCAACCATGGTACACTGACGCGCTCGCTGCCAGTCGTGCGGTTCCATCCAAGAGCAAGAGGACGTCGTGAACCGTCACTACGCGTCTGCCGGGAGATCGGAGCGGCGCGGTATTGGAAAGAAAATGTGAAACCTCGACGCGCTCGCGCGCCATTTGCAAAGGTAACGTAAGTTGCTCTCTCAGCACGCTTCCCAGAGGTTTTGGCCACGAACTCACATTCTTAATGTGAAAATTAAGAGCCAAGTTGCCGGAATCAACAATTCGATCGTAGTACAAAAAGAAATCGTCACGCGTGTCGAGGCGCGCCAGACCTTCGATCAAACCTTCGGCATAAGATTTGAATCCACCGGGTTGTGTATGAGCCGCCGCACGCGCATCGATCGCGATTCGCATTCGCCAAAATCCTTGCGAGGAAATTAGGGCTCGCTCAATC
>JBBSHK010000313.1:0-4509 GCA_038253185.1 Anaerolineae bacterium
ATTGTTTGGTGAGTCCGATCAGTTCGAGTGTCGCCATATGGTTGTTCTATCCACGAAAAACACGAAAGTACACGAAATTTTTTGGTGTGAATCCGTGTACTTTCGTGATGATATTTTCACACGCCAAAGCCCGATGAGATCGCGCCGCCGCGTACGAACTTTTGCGCGAACAAGAGCAGCACCAACGACGGCATCCACAAGATGAATGAGATCACCGCGCCGTACTGCACGATGACCTGACTGTTGATAATGGAATACATCAGTACCGGCATCGTGCGAATATTCGGAATGCCAATGATCAGCGCGCCTTGCGCTTCATAAAACGTGCTCACGAAAGTGAGCAGGATTGCCGCAGCGAGCGCAGGCAGCACTAGGGGCAGAGTGACTTGCAAAAAGACGCGCAGTTTTGAGGCGCCCACATCCAGCGCCGCTTCCTCCAGTGAACGGTCCACTCCTTGAAACGCCGAGGTTGGAATCCAGATCATTAGCAGCAACGTGTTTACGATTTGAATGAGGATGACGCCAGGAATCGTGCCGATCAGATTCAGGCGAAAGAATACGACCGCGATGCTGACGTACAACCCAAAGCGTGGGAAGGCATTGGTCGCGAGGAACGATAGCAGCAAGGTCTGCCGTCCGGGGAAATTCATCCGCGCAAACGCGTACGCGGCGGGCAGACAGATCAAGGCGGAGAGCAGCGTCACCGCGGTCGCGAGTCCGATACTGAGCGGCAGCGCCGAGGTGACGTCATTGCGTGAGAGCGTTTCTTCCCAGTACGACAAGCCCCACTGTGTGGGAACCAGCGACGGATAGCGCCATATCTCGGCAAACGCCCACAAGATCACCGCGAGCATGGGCCCAATGATCAGGATGAACAGCAAGACCAGCATGACGATGCCAAAGCCATCACGCCGGATCGCCTTGAACACTTGCGAAGCGTTGAAAGAAGAAGCACGAAAGGGTCTGGGGAGAGCCTGTGTTGCCATAGATAATCTATCGGCGCGGGCGAGTTACAGTTCGCACGTACAGTATCCCGACCGTCGCGCAGACCAGGAACGTAAGAACCGCCTGCGTAAGCGCGCCAATGCGGTCCTGGTACCCGTTAAAAGTTTGCTGCATCGAAACACCCATCATCATCGGCTGGGCGGGACCGAGCAGATACGGAATCGTGAACGCGCCAAAGACGCCAATCACATTCAAGCAAAACACGATCACCGCCGAGCGCATAGCCAGCGGCAGCAGAATCCGCGTAAAAATTTGCCACTCGTTCGCGCCAACATCGCGCGCGCTCTCGACGACCGCGTCCTCGACCTGTCGCAGTCCCGCCGTGAGCACCAACACAGTGAATGGAATATGCTCCCACACCAGCGCGAGCACAATGCCCTGCGGATGGAGGTAGGGCGTGTTGTAGCCTGCGAAGCCGATGAGACGCAGCAATGTGTCCAACATACCATGCGTGCCGAGGAAACGAATCAGCGCAAAGGCGAGAATCACGCCCGGCACGAAAAGTGGAAACAGCGCGAGCACTTGTACCGCCGCGGCGATGCGGCTTTTGGAAAAGCGCAGATACAGCGCAAGTGGAAACCCAACCACGAACAGCAGCGCCACGGTCGCGAGCGTCACGAAAACGGTGAACTGCAAGTTGGCGACAAGGACAGGGTCAGCAAAAAATTTGGAATAATTCTGCAGTGATACGCTTGTCTGTCCGCTCTTGGCGTCTTGCAGGAACAGCGTCTCGATCACTGCCTGCGCGGCAGGGAAAAAGATCAGCAGCGTCATAATGATGACGGGCGGCGAGATGAGCAGGTACGGCAGGATTCCACTCAAGTCGCGGCGGAAAGGCGCCGCGGGCGCCGGTTGTGTAATCGTTACCCGAGCAGTAGCCATAAGGATTAATCCGAAACCGATTGAGTGTAGGGGCGCGGTGCGCGCGCCCCTACTTTGTTCGAGCCAATCAACTAACTACGGGGCGCCTTGCTTGATGTTCGTCGCCACGTTTTCGTACCAGCCCTTGTCACGCGCGCTCGTCCAGTCGCCACCGGGCCAGTTCGGTACGCTGCTCGCGATGACACTGGTGTACTGCTGCTGCAATTCTTTGGGCAGCGTGCTCCAGTCCACCGCGGGAAAGCCACCAAGGTCCTTTACGACCGAGACCTGCACGTCGGAAGTCAGGAGGAAATTCACAAAGGCGAGCGCGCCTTGCGTATTCCTGCTGTTCTTCGGGATCGACAGGTAGGAATCGCCACCGGGGAACGGCAGATCAGTGAACTGCACCAATTTGATCGCTGGCGGCAACGAACCCTTTGCCAACCCTTGCAGCGCCTGGTCGGACCAGACGGACGCCATACTGACTGAACCATTACCCAGCAGCGTCAGCGTTTGGGTATTGCCAGATGGATATGAGCCGCTGTCATAAATCGCGGGATGGATATCGCGCAGCAATGCCCACGCCTTTGAAAAATCTGCGACTAGCCCGGGGTCCGGCTTGCCCGGCTTGAACTTGGACGGGTCTTTACCTGTCACCTCGTAAATCGCGCGGATGACAAAGTTGCCGCCGCTGCCGCCTTTGTCGGGACGGCAGTAAACGAATTGACCCGGGTGTGCTTTGATCCAGGTGATCAGTTCGGCGAAGGTGTGTGGCACTTCGCTCTCTTTCACCTTTGTGCTATCGTACGCCAGTAACACCTGTGAACCGCGATAGGGCATACTGAAATCCGAGGTCTTGACGCCTTTGGCGAGATTCTTAGAATTCGGAACGTTGGTCTCGTCCAGCTTGAGCCACAAGCCCGCCTGAACCAGGTTGGGCTTGCTATTTGCATCAAACCCGATCAAGTCGACCTGCGGATCTGAATTGGTCTGCATTGCCGCCAGCGCACGATCTGCAACGTCATTGTCGCCACCGCCGACGCCGCGCACGATAGTGAGGTTCACCTTGTACTGTGGAAACTGCTTTTGAAAAGCAGGTGCCATCTTGTTGGTGATCCAGTCGGTGATGTTGGTGTCATCGTCCAGGTAAAGGTTGATGACTTGAGTCCCACCGGATGCCGCCGGCGCATTTGTCGCAACCGGTGCACTGGTTGCCTGCGTTCCGCCGGGCACGCTGGTCGCTTGTGAGCCACTGGGCGCGGACGTTGGCGCGACCGCGCCACCTCCACAAGCTGTGGCAACCAGCAGCATTGCCGCGACCAGAGTCAGCAGCAAAATCCCTTTCAGTCTTACATTAAACATACGAATCTCCTCCTCCTTGAAGTGAAGTGCAATTATTATAGCCGTTGCAAATACAGAAATCAATAGGGGGTGGCAAATCGAAAATGTTCAAAATTGAACGGCTACTCCTGTCCTGTGCTGGGGGAATAAACCCAATCGGCAGACTACTTGCCGAGATTCAAGAGCGCTGTAGAATATTCTCTGGCGAGGCTTAGAGAACATTTCCGGAGAGCATCAATGCAGCGACACTATTTGAACATCGCGCATCGCGGGGCATCGGCGTACGAGCCGGAGAATACCTTGCGCGCGTTTCGCCGCGCGATCGAACTCGGCGCGGATATGAGTGAACTGGATTTGCACTTGAGTCAAGACGGCGCGCTCATCGTGATGCACGATTACACAGTGGAAAAAACCACCGATGGGCGCGGCGAAATCAAAAATTTATCGCTTGCCCAAATCAAAGAGCTGGACGCGGGCAAAGGCGAACGCGTGCCGACGTTACAAGATGTGATCGATCTAGTGAACGACCAAAAAACCCCTCACGGTGTGAGGGTGCCTAATCGGTTTGAATTATCGAACACACAGACCCTATCACGCGATGAAAATTTTTGTGGTCGTTCACTAGTGCGTGGGCGCAATGGTCTTTACCTTGAACTCAAAGCGGAAGGCACGCCGCGCGCAACCGCGCACACTTTGCGCGCGAACGAATTCACCGCGCGTGAGAATGTGATCGTCGGCTCGTTTCAAGCCGCGCTGGTGCGTGAGACGAAAACACTCGCGCCGGAGTTGAGCACCTCGCTGCTCGTCGGTCCTGTCTATCCTGCGCGCGAATTGATTGTGATGGCGCGCGACGCGCGCGCCGATTACATTCATCTTTGTTGGGAAAATCGCGCGGCTCATCCGCATGAACTGCTCACGCCAGAGTTGTTGCGCGCGCTGCACGAGGCGGGATTAGGGATTGTGTTATGGCACGAAGAACGCGATGACGAATTGCGCGTATTGCGGACGTTGGACGTGGATGCGATTTGCACCAACGCGCCCGACAAGTTATGACGATGCGAAATAAATTGGATTGGTCAGCGCGCGCAAGTTATCGCTCGCGTCGCGCAACTCCGCGCGGATGAACAAACTATTCTTCACCGCGAGCCGCGCAGTGATTACTTGCTCGGCTTCAGCCACCGCGCGCTCGAACAAAATCCCGCGCTCATCCCAAACCTGCAACCGATTGTTCGCGCCGCGCAAACACTGAACCCGCACATCAACCTCGCTACATGTCCGACGCGCGAGCACCTCGCCCATCTC
>JBBSHK010000314.1:0-4500 GCA_038253185.1 Anaerolineae bacterium
ATAAATATGCGCGCCACCAACAACACGAGTTGGCTCAACTGGCGCAGGTCATCAATGACATCGACCGCGAGCATCTGGTGGTACTCGTCGGCGATTTCAATATCCCGCGCGGCGAGTGGCTCTACCATAATTTCGTGAACGCGACCGGCTTGTACGATCCGCTGCGCGAGAGTACCGAACCGACATGGTTGCCTTCGCCACTAACACCGGGACATTCGCCCCAGGCGTTCGACCACGTTTTCGTGCGCGCGCCGCGTCACATTCAGGTCGAGGTCTCCGCGCAAATTGTTTTCAAAGACCGGATACGACTGTCGAATGGGCGACTGGGCGCGCTCTCTGATCATTACGGCATCCGCGCGGGCATCGCGTTCAAGAATGTAAACGAATAGAAAAACAAAAAACCATAAAGACAGCCGCGCACATAATTAATTTCCTAGTGCCGTGGTGTCTTTGTGCTGATGACCTATGCAACCGACGCGCGTTGCGGCTCGCGCAAGCCACTCGCCAAGGCGAGACCGATCGCGGACACTAATAGCGTCAGCAGAAACAGAGGAGTGAATCCGAACAGATCGAGCAGCACGCCGCCGACCGCCGGAATAAACGTCGCGATGCCGAGCAGCGAATTGGTGAATCCAATATAGAGCGAGCGTTCCGCCGCGGGCGCAATGTCGAGAAGAAACGTTGGAAAGACAATATTCGCCGCCGTGCGCCCCGCGCCATACACCACAAATAACAATCCGAAAATTCCTCCCAGCTCGGGCCGCGCGCCCGCCAACGCGACCACCAGCGCGATAAAGGGCATCAGCACCGCGGCGAACGCGGCGGCGAATAACAAGAACCCACTGCCGCGATGATCGCTGATCCAACTCCACAGCGGATTCGTCACCAGCGCCGAGAGTGTCGTCAGCGCGATATAGAGTCCCACGATGCCTCCCGGCGCGCCCAGCACTTGCGTGGCATAGATGGCATAGAACGGCGTAGCGATATCCGCCAGCGCGAGCACAATGCGCGTCGTCAGGTAGCGACGAAAGAGGTGATGCTCCCGCCACAATTGTCCCGCCGCGTTTAACTGTTCCCGAAACGTAATTCCGTTGCCGACAACTTGTTCGCGCGGCTCGACCACCTGCGCGAACAGCGTGAGACCCAACGCCACCGCGCCAAATGTAATGATGAATAGGATTGCAAAATTGTCCGGAAAATTCAAGCCGCGTTCGGGACTGAGCGCGACCGAGATGAGATAACCTGCGAGCAACCCCGTCACGGTTCCGAGCAAATCACGCCAACCAAAGAACGAGCCGCGCCGCTGCGCCGGAATTATTTTCGCCACCATCGTCATAAAGGCATTCCCTGCGAAACCCGCCGCGAACGAATAAGTCGTAAACAAAATGAAAAAAAGCGTGAGCAAAAGCGTCGGATTGCTCGCGCCCATCACCGGTGTCGCGATCGCGATCATGCCCCAACAGATGATGCGGAGAATCGCCGCGGGCACATACAATCGCTTTTTGAGCGGAAGCTGCTGCACCCGATGTGAAATCAAGAATTGCGGCAGGAACCAACCACCGTTGGATATCGCCGGCAACAGCCCGATCAAAAAATTTGAGCCGCCGAGTTGCGCCACAAAGAGCGCGAGCACCAACGAGGGCGCCGAGATCGCATCGACGAATCCGAAGATCGCGCCGTTGGCGAGACCCAGCGCGTAATTGCGGCGAAAATATTTTTGAATGAAACGGGAGGCGATTATTTCAGAGGACATCAGGAATCCGACGGATGACGGAGGAAAGTGACAGGTTAATGACCCTCGTCCGTCACCGGTTCTCCGTCAACAAACTTTGCCATGCGACACATATCAATGCCGAACACCTCGCGATAGAGAATCGCTTCCACCGCGTAACCGTGCTGGCGATAAAACGCGACCGCCTTTTCATCCCAGTACGTTTTGAGCGTCAGCTTGTGACAGCCCGCCGCGCGGGCGCGCTGCTCAAATTCATCCAGCAGCGCGCTGCCAATACCACTGCCGCGTTGCTCCGCCGACACGAGCAACTCGCTCAAGTGTCCGACACCGGCTTGGGTGTAATAAATCGCCGCGCCGACGAGTTCGTCATTTTCGTACGCGCCGAGGTAGCCCGAGTGCTTTACCCACATCGCGGGATCGTTGCGCCCGAACCTCTTCGAGTTTTCCGGCGCCCACTCGCGCGTCATAAATTTTTCCAGCGCGGCGAAATTCGTTTCGACGATTTTCACAAGACTCGAATTATAATCGCTTGCGCGCGTCGCGCAAGCGTACTCTGAGCCAGAATACGTTGACGCTCGAATGAATCGGAGTACAATCGAGTGACCCTCGGCGCGGAGCAAGTCCATGTTGCCAAAGACGGCTGACGTTGTCATCATCGGCGGCGGTGTGATGGGCGCCTCCATCGCCTATCATCTCGCCGAGCGCGGCTTGAAAAATATTCTCGTGCTCGAGCGCGAAAAATTTCTGAGTCAGGGTTCCACCGGCAAAGCCGCGGGCGGCGTGCGCTATCAATTCTCCACTCCCGTCAACATCCAACTCTCGCTCTACTCGATGAACATCATCCAGCACTTTGCCGAAATCTTTGGCGCTTCGTGCGACTATCGCCCGATTGGTTATCTCTTTCTGCTCACGCGCGCCGACGACTTGCCGCAATTTCGCGCGAGCTTGGATTTGCAACATCAGCTTGGCGTCAGTTGGTCGCGCTGGATGGAACCGGACGAGATTCGCGCGCTCGTGCCGCTCGTGCACAGCGACGATGTGCTCGGCGGAACTTTTTGCCCGAAGGACGGAATGGCGGACCCTTCGCAGATGAACGCGGGGTTTGCGAAAGCGGCAACGCGACTCGGAGCGCAGATCGAAATGGAAACGAGCGTGACCGGAATCGAATTGGATGAGGAGCAGCGCATCGTCGCGGTGGAGACGAACAAGGGTCGCGTTGCAACACCGCGCGTGGTCGATGCCGCGGGCGCGTGGGCGGCGCAAATCGGCGCGATGGTCGGCGTCGAGATTCCGATTGTGCCGCTGCGACGACAACTACTCGTGACCGCGCCGCTGCCGGAATTTCCGCGCGATCACCCGTTCACCATCGAGTTCGCGTCGAATTTTTATTTTCATCCGGAAGGCGCGGGAATTTTATTCGGGATGTCAAAGCCGGACGAAACGCCCGGTTACAAATTCACGATTGACGAAGCGTTTCGTTTGAAAACGATTGAGCATGGAGTCGAGCGTTTGCCGCTTTTGCAAAAGGCAAATATTTCGCACGAGTGGGCGGGGCTGTATGAAGTCACACCCGACGCGCACCCGATTTTGAGTAAGGCGCGCGAGGTGGAAGGATTTTACATCGCGGCGGGATTCTCCGGTCACGGCGTAATGCATTCGCCCGCGACCGGCAAGGTGATGAGCGAAATTATTTTGGACGGTGCTGCCAAAACAATTGATGTTTCAATGCTCGACCTCGAACGATTCAGAGAGAATCGGCTCATCCGAGAAGTGAATGTGATTTAAGCGGACTGCTGGGGAGAATACTTCTTGCCGATCCTGCGAACTGTTTTTCTCGCGCTGTCCACGAATCCGGTCGTCTCGAAAGCCGCGGTCAGTTTTCCGCTCTCGCGCCGATTGTCGCGACGCTTTGTCGCGGGCGAAACTTTGGACGAGGCGGTGAATGTGGTCAAGAGATTGAACCGGCAGAATTTAAAAGTGACGCTTGATGTGCTCGGCGAGAGTGTGACGAAAGCAAGTCTCGCGCGCGAGGCAAGGGACGAATATTTACGCGCGCTGGAGGCGATTGCGGCGAACCGGCTTGAATCGAACGTCTCGGTGAAACTCACGCAGATGGGACTCGATCTTGATCCCGACCTATGCCTCGACAATATGCGGCAGATCATCGGCAAGGCGCGCGCGATTGGCGTGTGGACGCGCATTGATATGGAAGATTCGACTCGCACCCAAGCGACGCTGAATATTTTCAAGACGCTGCGCGAAGAATTCGATAACGTCGGGATTGTGATTCAGGCGTACTTGTATCGCAGCGAAGCGGATATGCAAGCCCTTAAGGCGATGGGCGCGAACGTGCGTTTGTGCAAAGGCGCGTACGCTGAACCACCGAGTGTCGCATTTCCAAAAAAGCAAGACACCGACGCGAATTATATAAAGCTCGCGCAAATTTTTTTGGATGGAAATAACAACGGCGCGCATCTCGCGCTGGCGACGCACGACGCAAAAATTATCCATTGGGCAAAAGAGTACATCGCCGCGCATCACGTTGACCGGCAACTCTATGAATTTCAGATGCTGTACGGCATTCGTTCCGACCTGCAGCGTCAGCTCGCGGCGGAAGGATACCCGATGCGCGTCTATGTTCCTTACGGCGCGCACTGGTATCCGTACTTTATGCGCCGCCTCGCGGAACGTCCGGCGAACGCGATTTTCTTGCTCAGCAATTTGTTCCGGCAATAGAAAAGGATGAACCACAGTGAGCACAGAAATTA
>JBBSHK010000315.1:0-4478 GCA_038253185.1 Anaerolineae bacterium
CTCTGGCTGAGCAATCTCGCTGGTTGAATGTTCTGAATAAGCAGAAACCCGACAAGAGGATGCGCGATGATGAACTCGTATTGCGCTTTTTTGCCGTCCAGGATCGGTATCTGGAGTATCAGGCACCCTTGCGTTTTTTCCTGAATGAATACATGGCAAGCAAGACGGTCCGTGTCGGGCGAAAGCTCTCCGACCCTGAGAGGAAACGTCTCACACAAGCATTCGAGCAGACTGTTGACAAAGTGCTCGAAGTGTTCGAAGATCACGCGTTTCGCATATATAACAATGAGGTTTGGGAAAAGCAGATCAACCGGGCTCTCTTCGACGCTGTGATGCTCGTCTTCAGTAAACTCCCTGCCAGCGAACTAGTCCAAAATCGGCGGAAAATTGAGAATGTCATTAAACGGCTGTCAGATGACAGGGCGTTTTTCCAAGCAATTAGCCGAGGCACGGCAGATCGAGGCAGTTTTTACACTCGTCTCCGTTTGTTTAGCCAGGCTCTTGCCAAGATAGGCTTGGACTCAGAAATCCACAACGATCTTGCTGATTTCTAGGCGGAGCTAGAATAGATGTCTTTCCATGTTCCCAAATATTCAAATGCTTTCGAAGAGTATTGCCATAATCGCCACGAAGTTATTGAGATACTTCGGGTCGCTCCACCTGATAGCGAGCAATTGACTTCGCCAAGAAAGCGAGAACTAGCAAATGCCTTACATCGGGGGAGTGTTATGCTTCTTTCGGGACATTTGGAAAAATATGTCGAATCTCTTGTGGTCGAGGCAATAGATTCAATCAATACTGCGGCTCCGCCAGTTCTGAGAATACCTGAACCCTTACGCATGATTCAAGTTGAAGATTCATTGTTTAGTGGTTGGTCTGGTGCACAAAAAGACAGAAAAAGGACAATGAATTCGATCAAAACATCGGTTAGCACATATCCATGGATTTGGAATGATAAAGATCCTTGCGGCAAGATGAGTGGTGATGTCTTGATTGGTGAGAACAAGTTCTCAAACCCAAGTCCCAATAAGATCAAAGACCTATTCACATACTTCGGAATCGAGAACGTCGTTAGCACAGCCCTCTCTCTCTACGAGATAGCAAATCGGGATCTCATCGAAATCAAGGTCAACGAACTCGTTCAGAAGCGAAACGTTATTGCACATACAGCATCAACACCGAGCCTGACACGCCAAGACGTTGTCGATTACTTGATTAATTCCCGAAGACTTGTACGCGGATTAGACATAATAGTGGGCAACCAAATTAACGCTATTATAGGTAACTGGCCTTGGAGATAGGATTCTTAACAAAGGACAAGGAGTAGCGTAACATTGATGGCAAACGAATCTTCTGCGATCGTTCAACGTCTCTGGAATTACTGCAACGTCCTGCGCGACGATGGCGTAAGTTATGGTGATTACGTCGAGCAGTTGACGTATCTCCTTTTTCTCAAAATGGCGGATGAGCAGACCAAGCCGCCGTTCAACAAACCGTCCACCATTCCGCAAGGACTCGATTGGACGAGTCTGCTCGAAAAAGATGGCGATGCGCTTGATGTACATTACCGCCACATTCTCGAAACGCTCGGCAAGTCGAGCGGAATGCTCGGCGTCATCTTCCGCAAGTCGCAAAACAAGATCCAAGACCCCGCCAAACTGCGCCGCTTGATCGAACTCATCAACGGCGAAACGTGGATGGGCTTGGACATTGATGTCAAAGGCGACATCTACGAAGGGCTGTTGCAGAAAAACGCGCAGGATATCAAGGGCGGTGCGGGGCAATACTTTACGCCGCGCGAACTCATCAAAGCGATGGTCGAGGTCACGCGCCCCGAACCGATGAAAACGATTGGCGATCCCGCGTGCGGCACAGGTGGCTTTTTTCTAGTCGCGCACGATTACATCGCCCATCAATATCAACTCGATAAAGAGCAAAAGCAATTTCTCAAATTCAAAACCTTCAAGGGCTGGGAGATCGTGGACAGCGCGGCGCGACTGTGCGCGATGAATCTCTATCTTCACGGCATCGGCGGTGACGAAAGCCCGATTGTCGTCGGCGATTCGCTCGCGTCCGATCCGGGTGATCGTTTCGATTATGTGATGACCAATCCGCCGTTCGGCAAAAAGAGCAGCATTACGATTATCAATGAAGAGGGCAAAGCCGACCGCGAAACACTCACCTATGAGCGTCAAGACTTTTGGGCAACGACCTCAAACAAGCAACTCAACTTTGTGCAGCACGTCAAGACACTCTTGAAAATCAACGGGCGCGCGGCGATTGTTGTACCTGATAATGTTCTCTTTGAGGGCGGCGCGGGCGAGACCGTGCGGCGCAAGTTGCTCGCGGAATGCGACGTGCACACGCTCTTGCGATTGCCAACAGGAATTTTTTACGCGCAAGGTGTCAAAGCGAATGTCCTTTTCTTTGACCGCAAACCCGCGCGCGAAACGCCGTGGACCGACAAGCTGTGGATTTACGATCTACGGACGAACTCACACTTTACCTTAAAGACGAATACACTCGCGTTCGATGACCTGCAAGATTTTGTTCGCTGCTATCATTCCGAAAATCGTTTCCAGCGACAAGAGAGCGAACGATTTCGCGCATTCAGTTACGATGAAATCATTCAGCGCGACAAAGCATCGCTCGACATCTTTTGGTTGAAGGATGAAAGTTTAGAGGACTCGGCGAACCTGCCCGATCCCGACATACTCGCGCGCGAGATTTCCGAAAACCTTGAAGCCGCGCTCGCGCAATTCAGCGCGATTTATCAAGCGTTGGAGGCGTGAGTAAAGTAACGCGCTCCAAGTTGTGCCTATCGAACGCTTGTGCTAGAATCGGAGTAACAAATGAAAATCCCTCTCGCCGTAGTCGCGGCAGAGGGATTGGTCAACGCGTGTGGGTGACGCGTCGGCAAGCGGAGTATACCACTTTCGTGCCGCTCGCGTCAATTGCGCGAGCGGTTTTTTGTTTCAACCACTATGGAATTTGACGAACGGGAAAAGGCAATCCTTGAGACCGCGAGCAAATTGCTCGATGACCAATCCGGAGGCAGAATCGCGGTGCACTCGGCGTTTTTTTTTCAATTTCAATACCGAATGGGTTGAATGGATAAGAAAAACGCGCAAAGGGCTTTTGGGTCGCGTAGAACCGCTTGAATATGCGGAAGAGGGCTGGCTCCAGCAAATGCAAATCGAATGGCACCTAACAACCATAGTCGCCGGAGGCGAGATAACGACGACAAGCGATGGCGAGATACACCGAGTCAGACCCGTTCCTCTCGCGCCGAAAAAAGACCCATCCAGTACGAATCCTAATTTTCCCTTTAAGAAAGAAATAGTCCACGACGAGAAAACCAACGAGTGGTTTATCAAAATCCCGCTCGAATCAATGGGAGGTATCAGTAACGGGCTTGACCCTGATCTGTGGGCGCGACTCTATGGGGCGAAAGACTGGTTAGATGATCTACCACCAAGCAACGTTTCACCCGAAGAGGTAGACGCGGTATTCCGCGAGAAGACAGCGCGAGTGATACGCATCGTAAGATCCATAAGAGAGATTCACCGGATAGCAGAACATTACGACCTTGAGTTCGAAGTTGTCTTGAGTCACGTTCTGTATGGGATCACCCCGACGATGAAAGATTATAACGGCGAATGGCAGCATAATCCCCGAACCAATGTAATCAACCCTGATATTTCAAATCGCGATAAACTCCGCAATCGGATCATCAAGCGTGGGAAGCCTCCGGGGTTTGGCAGTATGAAACGCGAACATATCATCCGCACGTGGACGATTTTCCTTTTGTCCGACAAAGGCGGGGGAATGCGTCAGGTTACATCAGATCCAACGTGGAAAAGAACCGATCGGCGAGCGAAGACGACGATTGAGCTATGGAATACGCGTTTCCGAAAGCATTGGATAAACCCTGATGGCCAAAATTACTATAAACAGTTACTCACACTCTTCGGTCCGAGACTACAGGATGGCACTACTCAAATTCATGAATAAACGTCTGTAGTAATAGAGTCCGTCATTTTTTATAATGCTCCAAGATGAAAAGTCTGGAGCATTTTTGTTGCGAGGTAATCATGATTGAACAACGGAAGCGCGCACGCCGTACGGTGCGGTATACGCTTCTGCTTTTTCCAAGTGAGCTGCAATTGGCAAAAAAACGCGCGGCGCGAGAGTTTCGCACTCTGCCCGATTTTTTCCGAGCGCATATCTACCAAGCGGCGCAGGGGCAAAAAAGATCGGCGACGCGCATACGCCGCAGCACACAAGTTGACGCCGCGCAATTGCGAACTGGAGAAAATTCTAATGGATAGCGCGATCACGCAGGAGGAAACTGACCGCGCGCTAATAGAGTGCATCAAGATTTTCGCGCAACGCGGGCGCGCCATTCGTCTAGCGCGGCAAAAGGAAAACGCGCAAGCGGGATCGGTCGCAAGTGAAACGGCGGACGCCGATTTCTC
>JBBSHK010000316.1:0-4458 GCA_038253185.1 Anaerolineae bacterium
AACTTCAGGATGTATTGATGGTCGAGTTAGTTTTTCGCAACAAGAAATTTGAAGTAAAGGATAATATCGCCGCGCGCGACGCGTTGAAAAAAATCGGCATCGAGCCGGAGAGCGTTCTCGTCGTGGTGAATGGCAAGTTGACGACCGACGAAGTGATTCTCAAAGACGGCGACAAGGTGAAACTCGTTGCGGTGGTGTCGGGAGGAGCAATCGATTGCGGAATGCAGAATCGGAATCCGAAATCCGAAATCCGAAGTCTGAAATCCGAAATCCGAAATTGAACGATGCGTTGTCGAAAATGTAACCAGACGGCAGTCATCAATATGCGGCACCACAAGCTCGCGTTGTGCGGAGAGCATTACGGCGAGTGGTTTGTCGCGCAGACCGAACGCTCGATTGAAAAATATAAAATGTTCACGCGCAGCGATCGCGTGCTCGTGGCGGTCAGCGGCGGCAAAGATTCGCTCGCACTGTGGCACGCGCTGCATCGTCTCGGTTATAGCGTCGATGGTCTCTACATTGGTCTCGGCATTAAGGGTAACATTGGCTATTCCGATCAGTCACTCGAAAAGACGCGCGCGTTTGCCGCAACGCTACCCGACGCGCAATTGCACGTGGTGGATATTCAAGAGACATACGGCAAAACCATTCCGGTGATCGCGCGTGAAAGTACGCGCGGGCACGGCAAACCCTGCTCGGCGTGCGGTCTGACCAAACGCTACGTGATGAACCGGCTCGCGGCGGAGCGCGGTTATAACGTGCTCGCCACCGGACATAATCTCGACGACGAAGCCGCGGTGCTGATGCAAAACACTTTGCACTGGCAACTGGGCTATCTCGCGCGTCAATCGCCAGTACTGCCTTCGACCGATCCCGCCTTCGCGAGAAAGGTAAAACCCTTCTGTCGCTTTTACGAACGCGAGACCGCGACCTATGCGCTCGTGCGCGAGCTGGATTATGTTTATGACGAATGTCCGCACGCGGTCGGCAACCTGACCAATTTTTACAAGACGCTGCTCAACCAACTCGAAACCGAATCGCCGGGCGCGAAGCTACAATTCTACCTCCAATTTTTGAAAGCCCGTGAGATGGGGGCATTCAAAAATTTTGACGAGAGCGTGGATTTGCACGCGTGCGAGGTGTGCGGACAACCCACGACCGCGCCGGGGCGCTGCGCCTTTTGCCGCATGTGGCACATCGAATCCGCGTCACAAACAATTATCCCCATCGATGAAATCCGCGTGAATGGCGATGAATTGGACGATGATATCGAAGCGCGCGTCGCTGAGACGGTCGACGTTTCGGGCTTGTGATTCTTAGACACACATTATTCGAGCCGCCGAAATCGAAGTGGTTCTGTGTAGGGGCGCAGCATGCTGCGCCCCTACGATTGTCTGTTGAATTCACATTCGCTTAAAATCATTCCCCATGTCCTTCGAACCTCTCGGCGAAATTGAAACTACACCGTCGGAGGCTGCGACGCCAGCCACGCGCGGTCTCGTGCGCGCGGCGACCATCATCGCGCTCGGGAATATCCTGAGCCGCGTGCTCGGACTGGCGCGTGAGACGGTCATCGCGTACCTGTTCGGCGCGACCGGTTATGTCAGCGTCTTCCGCGTCGCCGCGACGTTGATCCAGACACTGTACGATTTTCTCGTCGGCGGAATGGTGAGCGCGGCGCTCGTGCCGGTGTTCAGCGAATATGCGGACAAGCGCGAAGAATTGTGGCGGCTCGCGAGTGTGGTGCTCAGTGTGCTCGCGCTGGGTCTCGCGGTGGCGGTGCTCGTGCTCGAAATTTTTGCGCCGCAGCTCGTGCTGCTGCTCGGTCCGGGGTACGATCCCGCACTGCAAGACGCGGCGGTGCAAATGATTCGCTTGATCCTGCCCGCGGTCTTGTTCCTCGGACTCGGCGGGATTGTTTCCGGCATCTTGTATTCGCTGAAGCGTTTTACGTTTCCGGCGTTTACTGCCGCCGCGTTCAATGCGGGGACGATTCTGGGTGGACTGTTGCTTGCGCCGCGACTCGGCATCCTCAGCCTCATCGTCGGCATTCTCATTGGCTCTGCGTCCCAAGTGCTGCTGCAACTGCCGGGCTTGCGCGACGCGCGTTTTCACTGGTCGCTCGATTTGCGGCACCCCGCGCTGCGCCAAATATTTTTATTGTATCTACCGGTATTATTTGGACTGAGCGTCAGCGTGGTTGGCGTCGGCATCGATCGGAACCTCGCCTCACGCACGGGCGCGCAGTCGCTGGCGTGGATGCAAGACGCGACGGTGCTTGTACAATTTCCGTTGGGTCTGGTTGCGACCGCGATTTCATTCGCGATCTTGCCGACGCTTAGCCGGGTTGTGATGGGGGAAGAATTCAGGGCGACGCTGGCGCTCGGATTGAAACTGGTGCTGCTCTTGATTCTCCCCGCGACGGTGGGGTTATTTCTGCTCGCGCAGCCGGTGATTGTATTGTTGTACGAACACGGCGCGTTTACCTCGAGCGATACATTGAGCACCGCGCGCGCGTTGCAATTTTATTTGTTCGGTCTGCCCGCCGCCGCAATCGATCAGCCGCTGGTCTTTGCGTTTTACGCGCGCAAGAACACGCTCGCGCCGAACTTGGTGGTTCTCGTCAGCCTCGCGGTGTATCTCGCCGTTGCCTTGACACTGGTGCAGCCGCTCGGAATGTTGGGGCTGGTGCTGGCGAACTCGGCGCAATTGATCGCGCACGCGTTGACGATGCTGCTGCTTGTACAAACGCGGCTCGGCGGTCTCGGCGGGCAGGCGATGGGCGCGACGATTTTCAAGATCATTTTCGCGGCAGGGGTGATGGGCGCGAGCATTGTGCTCACCCCGATGCTCGCCGTCGAAGGCGCGGGCGCGTTCGCAAAATTTGCGCGGGTGCTTATTCCCGGCGCGATGGCGTTCGTTGTATATGTGTTCGCGTTGAAACTCTTGCGCGTGCGCGAGGCAGACGAATTATGGTCGCGCGTCCGCGTAAAGTTTGACGGTGCGCGCGGCGCGCGGTATAATCGCCCGCGATGACGTCGCCATTCGCAAATGTTTCGCCCCTGACCAGCGCGCGCAGTTCGGTCGAGGTTGTGGAATGAACTCTAATGACGCGCGCCGTATTGACCTCTCTCAATTTTCGCTCGAAGAGTTGGAAGCGATTGTGGAGGAGCGGCGGAGACTTGAGCGGGCGCGCGAATTTGCCGAAAGCGATCCGGACGCGCGCTTTCGTCCGGTGACCGTCGAGCCGATTTCTCAGCCGATCAAGCTTTCCGCACCGCCGCGTAAGAAACAGCGCAGTTGGCGCGACCGTCTGCTGCTGCTAGTGGAAATTGCCGCGGTGCTCGGTCTGATCGCGATCATTATTGGCTCGCTCGGCAGTTTACAAATGTTGAATCAAGAAGTGGTGCAGGCGCAGCGTTCCGCCAACGCCGTCGCGATTGCAAAACCCGCCGCGACGCCGCAGGGTGAATTGCCCGGGTCGTCGTTTGCGCCGAGTACCTCCACGAATGAATTGCCCGGGTCATCGTTTCCGCCGGACGCGTTGCCCGACGCGCTTGGGGTCGATATACAGAGCGCGCCCGCGCTGCCGCCGCCCACGCCGGGTCCTGAATCGCCGACGCGCATTGTGATTCCGTCGCTCGGCATCGATTGGCCCATCGTCGAAGGTGATGGTTGGGAAGAGCTCAAGCGCGGCGTCGGGCATCACAGCGGGTCCGCGAATCCAGGCGAGCGTGGCAATCTCATCCTGTCAGGTCACGACGATGTATTCGGCGAAGTGTTCAAGGACCTGGATAATTTATCGAACGGCGATGCGCTCACCATTTACGCGGGAGGGCACGCCTTTCGCTACATCGTCCGCGCCAAGCGCACCGTCGCGCCGAATGATCTTTCAATCTTGAACCCGACACGCGAGCCAGCGGCGACGCTGATCACCTGCGCGCCGTATCGTGTGGACACACAACGGCTCGTGGTGATCGCGCAACTCGCGCCGTGAAGGAATAACGGACAATGCGCAATGCACAATGGACCAACTGCCTCGAGCTAACAACTAAGAACCAATAACTAACAACTAATCCCAAGGAGCAATTTTCCAAATGCCAAAAAAAACTCGCAAGGCAAAGATGCGCGCCGCGCAGCGACCAATCAATACCGGTTACATCCCGCCGCGCAGTGCGGAGATCACAGACCTGTCGATGCCGCCGACGCGTGTGACCAGTGTGAGTTCGGTGTCGCCGCGCGGATCAATGCCACTCACCTTTGACTATACCTACGTCTACCGCGATCTGCGGCGCATCGCGGCGCTCGCCCTCTTTTTCTTTGGCGCGATGATCGTAATCTGGTTTCTGATTCAATACACGACTGCGCTCAAGCCACTCGGATTGTAAAGCTCACCAGCAAAATCAAGCCCCGCGAAATTTCGCGGGGCTTGATTTTGCTGGTGAGCTTTACAATCCG
>JBBSHK010000317.1:0-4450 GCA_038253185.1 Anaerolineae bacterium
CACTCAATCGAAAGCGGCCCGGGGCGCTTTTGTGACCCCCAAAAAATAATAATTTTAAAAAAATTTTTGGGTGGCGGGGGCCACCGCCATATTTTTAACCCGCCCTCCCGCCACTTGATACCGGCTGTTTCATCTGAAAAGTTTCAGCGAACTCGTTGAAACTTTTTCGGTTTGTGGAGAGTGATATTAGTGGGTTTTTACTCTGACAGAACCCGCAAGCAACCCGCGCGCATCTCTCTCATTCGTTGTTCATTTTGATTTAAGACAATGCTTAGCCGCAGCGGTTACAATTTGATTCTGTCTCCCGAGGAAAAAGCGTACCGGCGGACCATCGCGTTCTTGGACAAACATATTAAAGGAATTGTCAAGAGTTGAGCACGCGCGATTTGCTCGCAACGCGCGCTTCGATCAAAATAAAAACCGGTGAGAGGAAATGTCCAAGCGGGGTTTTGAAACAAGTTGAAGATTGCCTGAGGCACCGTGCGTCTCTCGAAATCAGGCGATCCTGTGCCAAGTATTTGCGGCGCGAAACTTTTTTCGTCAAGACGCTTGCCCGAGCGGAAAAAGAGATGAAACGAAAACACGTGCGAGGCATTCACAACATTCGGATTTCTTTGGTAAGGTCGCGCGGAAATTTGGGAGGAGAATTATGCAAAGACGCACTTTAGCGATTGTCTTGTTCGCGCTGGCACTGCTCGGCGCCGGGGGATATTATTTCTTTCAACAGCAGCAAGCGGCGGTGCGCGCCGCCGCGACCAATCGCGCCACCGCGACGATTGCGCGCGGTACTCTGGTCGCAAGCGTGAGCGCGGCGGGCAACATTTACGCGCCGCAGCAGACCAGTCTCAACTTTCAACTCACGGGCGTGCCGATCAAAAAAATCAATGTGAAGGTCGGCGACGCAGTGAAAGCGGGCGCGGTGCTCGCGGAGGTGGACGATTCCGATTTGCAGTTTCAAATCCGCACCGCACAATCGAGCCTGACCAGCGCGCAAGCGAAACTTGACGCGTTGAAACAACCGGCAAGCCAAGCGGACCTCGACGCGGCGCAAGCGCAGGTGACGAGCGCGCAAGCCAATTACAACGCCGCCGTCGCGAAATTCCAGTCTCTGAAACAAGGTCCCACCTCGGCGGACTTGAACGCGGCGCAGGCAGCCGTGACGAGCGCGAAATCCGCCTACGATGCGGCGGTGATCAAGAACGCGCACGCGAACGATCAAATTACCGTCGCGCGCGCCGCGCTGGACAAAGCCACAGTCGCGCTGCAACAGGCGCAAGCGGCGTACAATACGGTGGCATGGCGCAGCGATGTGGGCGCGACCTCGCAATCCGCCGCGTTGCAGCAGGCGACGATCGATTACCAGTCCGCGCTCGCGAATTACAACCTCGCCGTCACCGGCATCAACGACAGCGCGGTCAAATCGGCGGCACAGGCGCTCGCGCAGGCCCAGGCGAATTTGGCAAACCTCACGAAAGGACCCAGCGCCTCCGATCTCGCCTCCGCCCAATCCTCCATCGAATCGGCAAAGCAATCGCAGGCGCAAGCGCAAGCCAATGTCAGCAAGTTGACCACGCCCGCCAGCGCGCAAGATTTGGCTCAAGCGCAAGCCGCGCTGGATTCGGCGCAGACCGCGTTCGAGCAGGCGAAACGAAAACTCGATCAGGCAAAAATTGTGGCGCCCTTCGACGGCACCATCGGCAGCGTCAACTATGTCGAAGGACAACTCGCCTCGACGGCGACCGCCGCGCTGACGCTGGTGAACCTCACTAATTTGCAAACGCAAATCAATCTCTCCGAAGTGGATGTGGCAAAAGTCAAGACCGATCAGGAAGTGACCCTGACGTTTGACGCGCTGGCGCGGCGCACATTCCCCGGCAAGATCGTGTCCATCGCGCCCGTTGGCACGGTCACGCAGGGTGTGGTCAATTATCTCGTGACCGTCGCGTTGACCCAACCCGATCCTGCCATCAAGCCGGGTATGACCGCGGAAGCCACCATCACCGTTGAGCGTCGCGACAATGTCTTGATGGTACCGAATCGCGCGATCCGTACACAGGGCACGCAACGGTTGATGACGTTACTGTTTGAGGGCAATGCAATTCCTCTCATCGTGCAGACGGGCTTGAGCAACGATCAGAATACAGAAATCATCGGCGCGGCGACGGCACAAAAACCCGTGCAGTTGCAGGAGGGCGATGTCGTGGTCTTGAACGCGACGACCACGACCACTGGCGGTGGAACGCGCGGCGGCGTACCCGGCGGACTTGGCGTGCCCGGGGGCGGCTTTGCGCCGGGAAGATAATGTTTTTCGCACGAGCATGAGCCGAGCTCATCACGAACAGGAGTGAGTGATGTCCAATCAAACGAGTGACCCGGAACCCCTCCATCGCGCGAAGGACGAGAGTCTCAAGCAATACTTGATCGACGAATTCGTCGAGGACTATCAGGAAGGCAAGCTGACGCGGCGCGAGGCTTTAAAGCGGCTGCTCGGTCTGACCACGAGCTTGGCACTAGCGAATAGCATTCTCGCCGCGTGCGCGCCACCCGCGACTCGACCTTCGCCGACCGCCGTGTCAACTTTGGCGAGCGCGGCAACTCCGACCAGCGCCCAACCCGCGGCGAACGCTGCGGACGATGTGCATGTCAGTCCCGACGATCCGGCGATTCAGGCAGCAACCGTGCAATTTCCGGGACAGGGCGCGACGCTCAGCGGCTATCTCGCGCGTCCGAAAGGCGACGCGCCGATTCCGCTCGTCTTGGTGTGTCACGAAAATCGCGGCTTGACCGACCACATTCAAGACGTGACGCGGCGTGTGGCGAAAGCGGGTTACGCGGGTCTCGCCGTCGACTTGCTCTCGCGACAGGGTGGCAGCGATCGCGTGGATGCCGCGCAAGTGCCGGGCGTTCTGGGCAACGCGCCGCCGCAACAATTGGTTCAAGATTTTCAAGCCGGTCTGGACTATCTCAAAACACAAAATTATGCGCGCAAGGATAGCGCGGGGATGGTCGGTTTTTGTTTCGGTGGCGGTGTGACCTGGCGCTGTGCTACTCAAATTGCAGATTTGCGCGCGGCGGTGCCTTTTTACGGACCGAACCCGCCGCTCGACGAGGTGCCAAAAATTCAGGCGGCGGTATTCGCGATTTATGGTGAGCTGGACACGCGCATCGACGCGGGGATTCCCGCGATCGAAGCGGCGATGAAACAGAATAACAAGACCTTTGAGAAAATGATTTATCCGAACGCGAACCACGCCTTTCACAATGACACGGGCGCGAGTTACAATCCCACCGCCGCACGCGACGCGTGGGCAAAGACACTGGCGTGGTTTGAAAAATATTTAGAAGGGTAAACAGGTGAACACTGGTTGAGGAGGACTGGAAAATATTATGATGAAACGCCTAATTATTTTGTTCGCAACTGTCGCGCTCGGACTGGCGGTGATCGCCTCGTCGGCGAATGCCGCGGGTGGCAGCGGTCCCGGCGACGCGTTGTCTCCGGTCGGCGTGAGCCAGACCGTCACTGCGCATTCCGCCCAATGGTACGCTTTCGATTACTCGGGCAAGAAATCGCTTATCACCGCGACGGTGGACGCGAACGGCGCGAGTGGGATTCGTCTCGCGATTTATACGCCGGATGAAGTTGACCTGTGGCAGCGCGGCGACGCGCTAATCGCGATCGGCAGCGGCAGTCCACTCGACGGTCACGACCTCGGTTGGGTCGGACAATTTACTTTTGCCGGTCGCTTTTACGCGGTGGTGTATAACGATGCGGACGCGAATACTGCAATCACGGTGCGCGTCACCGGCGATGCGGTCACGACCAGCGTCGAGGTCACTCCGACTCCCACCGCGCTGCCGAATCCTTTTGCGGTGACGACTCCACTCGGCAAAGCGATCACGGGCAAGCTGGCGTTTGTCGATTCGGCGGGCGGCATTCTCTATACGATGAAGGGCGACGGCTCGAACTTGCAGCGCGTGAGTTTTGGAATGGACCCTCAGTGGAATCATTCCGGTTCACAAATCGCGCTGGCGCGCGAGGGACCGGTGCCCGGTGTTTTCACCGTCAATGCCGATGGCTCGAACGAACGCTTGTTGTTCAGGACGAATCAGGTCCGCGCGCCCGACTGGAGTCCCGACGATGCGCGCATCGTTTTTTCGTACTTGTCTCAAATCAAAGGCGGCGGGGAGATGTGTTTCCGTTCGCACTGCTTTGAGCAGCCGCAAGACGCGCAGTGGAAGCTCGGCGGCGTGAATCTGGCGGACAATTCTTTTGCGGAAGAACGTTCTACCAATCACGACTTAACGCCAACGTGGAATAAAGACGGTGTGACGATTGCGTTCA
Organism: Anaerolineae bacterium; assembly: GCA_038253185.1. Taxonomy (GTDB): domain Bacteria; phylum Chloroflexota; class Anaerolineae; order UBA4142; family SHND01; genus JBBSHK01. The sequence goes on from JBBSHK010000317.1 coordinate 4,343, forward strand.
ATGATTTGTCTATAGGTCTGATGCAAACATCCATTAATGGAGACGTCGAGCCGTTTCCATTCATTGGCGATCTGCGCGTCACCGCAGCAACCTTCAACCCCCTCAAGC
>JBBSHK010000318.1:0-4445 GCA_038253185.1 Anaerolineae bacterium
TATTCGCGTTTTCAACTGTCATTTCGAGGAGCGCAGTCTGCGACGAGAAATCTCAGCGTGAGGCGCATCGAGATTTCTCACTTTGTTCGAAATGACAAAAAGAGTTGCACATTGGGTACTTTTATATGGGTCGCCGCTTTGGTGCACAGGCGTCTTTGTGATAAAAACTTGATCACTTATGGTTGAGACGACAAGGCGTAGCCTCGAACGAAATATGCCGAGCAACATCGAAGCCGAGCAGGCGGTGCTGGGCGCGCTGTTGCTTGACCCCGACGCGATTACCCACATCGCCGCGTTCCTGCGCCCCAAAGATTTTTATCTCGAAAAGCACGGCTGGATTTACGAGACGATTCTCGATTTGCACGACCGGCGCGAGCCGATTGATTTCCTCAGCGTGGTCTCGGGTCTCGAACAGCGCGAAAAGTTGAGCACGGTCGGCGGCTCGTCGTACATCACCGGACTATTGAATTCGGTGCCGACTGCGGCGCACGTCGAGCATTACGCGCGTCTGGTCGAAGCCGCCTCGATTCAACGTCAGCTCTTGCAAGCCTCGACCGAAATCGCGGGCATTGCCTTTGACGGCGACGGCAATGTGGACGAGCAAATCCAGCGCGCCGAGCAGTTGATTTTTGATGTCGCGCAGCATCGCCAGACGCGCGAGATGATTTCGATTCGCCGCGCAGTGGACAAGTGGATCGATCGCATCGATCACCTGCGCGATCATCAGGGCGAGACGCTGGGCGTGCAGAGCGGCTTTGCCGACCTCGATAAAGTCCTCGGCGGTTTGCAAAAGAGCGACCTGATTATTGTCGCGGGGCGTCCGGGTTCGGGCAAGACGAGCTTTGGTCTTTCCATCGCCTATCACGCCGCAGTGACCAAGCACAAACGCATCGCGATTTTTTCTCTCGAAATGTCCGCCGCGCAATTGGTCGAGCGGCTCATCGCGCAGGTGGCAGATTCGATTGCCTATGAGTTTCCGGGCGATTACGAACGCCATCGCATCGACTCACAAGACTTGCGTCTGGGTCAGATCAACGATGATCAATATGCGGTGCTCGCGAAAGCGTGGGGCATCCTGTCCGAAGCAGAAATTTTTATTGACGAAAGTTCGCTCGTGACCCCGCTCGAAATTCGCGGCAAAGCACGCCGACTCTCGGCGGAATTGGGCGGTCTCGATTTGATCATCGTGGATTATATGCAGTTGATGACCGATCGCGGGCGCTCTGAAAATCGCGTGCAGGAAATGTCCAACATTTCGCGCCAACTGAAATTCCTCGCGCGCGAGTTGGACGTGCCGGTGATGGCGCTCTCGCAATTATCACGCGCGGTCGAAGCGCGCACCGACAAACGTCCGCAACTGGCGGACTTGCGAGAAAGTGGAAGTATAGAGCAGGATGCCGACGTGGTGATTTTTATTTACCGCGAGAAATCCTACTACCCGACGAAAGATTCGTGGGAGCGCGCGCATCCGGGCAAACCCTATCCCGAAAATCTCGCGGAGATTATTGTGGGGAAGCATCGCCACGGACCGACGACCGAGTTCAGTATGTTCTTTGACGAAAAGCGCGCCAAGTTCAAAGACCTGGCGGTGTATCCGCAGTGAGATAGCGACCAAGGACGGACGACAGATGACAAAGTGTTTTCTTTCCGTCCTCCGTCTTTCGTCTTCCGTCATAGATGATGAAAAGATTCGAAGGCGTGCCTGGCGGTCGCGTCGAAGTGACGCCGCTGCCGAATTTATTTTTCAGTGAGCTGCTGCCCGTGATTGATGATCTCGCCGAGCTTCAACTGACGCTGCACATTTTTTATTTACTGTATCACCAGAAGGGCAGCCCGCGTTTTGTGACGGCGAGCCAATTGCGCGCGGATGAAACTCTGCCGCGCGCGCTCGCGCAAAATGGACAGCCGGTCGAAGAAATTCTCGCGCGTGGTTTGAAGAAAGCAAAAGCGCGCGGGACGTTGCTGCATCTGATTGCAGAAACGGATGATGGCACCGAGCAGGATCTATATTTTTTCAACACCGCCGAGAGTCGCAAAGCGCTGGAGCAAATCGAGCGCGGGGAGGTGAAAATTGGCAAGCACGTTCGGCGCGCCGAACCCATTGCGGAAGAGCGACCGAACATTTTCAAATTGTACGAGCAGAACATTGGCGCGCTCACGCCAATGATTAGTGAGGAACTAAAGGAGGCGGAAAAAGAGTATCCGCCCGAACTGATTATGGACGCGTTCCGAATTGCAGCGGAGAATAATGTGCGCAAGTGGAGCTATGTGCGCGCGATACTTTTGGACGGGGCGCGAGAGGGAAAAAATGAAACGAGTGGACGAGATTCTAAAAAAGGTCGAAAGCGAATCCTCCAGGGCAAGTACGCCGACATCGTCAAGCGTTGACGCGAACGGCATCTGCCCCATCTGTCACGGCGTCGGATTTTTTCGGCGCGATGTGCCGGTCGGTCATCCCGACTTTGGCAAAGCCATCCCGTGCCAACACAAATTAGCCGAAGTCGCGTACGCGCAATTGCAAGACTTGCGCGAGGCGAGTGGACTAGCGCTGCTGACCCATATGACTTTTCAAAACTTTTTGCCGGAAGGTTTGGGGCTGACGGGCGAGAAGCAAAAAAACTTGCGCCGCGCGTTCGAGACTGCGCAACGCTACGCCGAGAATCCAAAAGGTTGGCTGCTTTTGAAAGGTGGCTACGGTTCGGGCAAAACGCACCTCGCCGCCGCAATTGCCAACGCGCGATTGCCGAAAGGTCTGCCCGCGCTCTTTATCGTCGTGCCCGACCTGCTCGATTATTTGCGCTCGACCTATTCGCCCAATAGCGAGGTGAGTTATGACGAACGCTTCGAGTCTATTCGTTCCGCGCCGCTGTTGATTCTCGACGATCTGGGCGCGCAGAGCGCAACGCCGTGGGCGCAGGAAAAATTATTCCAACTGTTGAACTATCGCTACAACGCGCAGTTGCCAACAGTCATCACCACCAATAAAGAATTGGAAGAAATCGATTTGCGCTTGCGCTCGCGACTGGCGGATGTGACACTGTGCGAGATCGTGGCAGTTCAGGCGCCCGACTTTCGCCAGAGTGGGGCAAACCGCGTGGAATCGGAACTCTCGACGCTCTCGTTGCATCGCGATCAACGCTTTGACAATTTCGATTTGCGTGAGGATGAATTGGATCGTGAAGAGCGCGAGATGCTGCGCGATGTGTTCGAGATTTGCAAACGGTTTGCCGAAGCGCCGGAGGGCTGGCTGGTGTTGAGCGGCGAATACGGTTCGGGCAAAACGCATCTCGCCGCGGCGACCGCGAACTATCGCGAAGAACATGGAGAAGGCGCGCTGTTCATCGTCGTGCCGGACTTGCTCGACCACCTGCGCGCAGCGTTCAGTCCGAACAGTCCAGTATCCTACGACCGCCGTTTCGAAGAAATCCGCACCGCGCCGTTCCTCGTGCTGGATGATCTCGGTACACAGAGCGCGACGCCGTGGGCGCAAGAAAAACTTTTCCAGATATTCAATTATCGTTATGCCGCGCGACTGCCCACGGTTTTTACGACGACGCAAGAGATCGACGAGATCGAGCCACGCCTGCGCTCGCGGATACACGACCTGACGCGCTGCACCATCATCGCGAATTTTGCGCCGAGCTATCGCGGTTCTCCCCGCCATTCGGCGCGTGCCGCACGCTCCGAAGCGAAACGCGGCAGAAATAAAAAGTGATGATAGACAATCAGTTGCCAATGAATTTTGCTTTACGTGTATGCTTTGATGTTTTGAGCTCAGCCCCAACATTTCAATCGACGTTGCGAGATGGAGTTAAATTATGGGAACAGAAATCATATTCTTGGTAGAAGAGGATCCTGAAGGTGGATACGTCGCGCGCGCATTGGGGCACTTTATTTCTTTTCCGTTTTCTCTTTGCCCCAGTATGCGCCTTCCCCTCCACCCTCCGCTGTCCCTTCTTCCTGTTTCGCTGCGCGCACGGGGTCCGGCGCGAGGTCGGCGACGAACAGGATCGCCGCTGTGACTATGCCAACTGTCACGCCCAACCACCAGAATGAAGTCCCGATCGCGAGTCCGATCGCGCCGGTGATCCACACCGCCGCGGCGGCTTTGATCCCGCGCACGTCAGTGCCGCTTTTGAAAATCACCGCGCCGCCGAGAAAACCGATTCCGCTCAACAAACCTTGCAGAGTGCGACTGAGCGCGGCAGGGTCCGTGGTCGAAATATGTTTCGCCAGAATCATATAGGTGCAGCTACCACTGGCGACCAGCACCATGCCGGCGACGCCGATTGCTTTGTGATGCAGCCGCCGCTCATAGCCCACCGTCGCGCCGATCACTCCGGCAACCACCACGCGAATCAAAATCTCCTCAATTGTGAATTCAATCGACTCGTTCATCTCGGACCTCCAATTCGTAACCGGCACGACTCAGCCGAAATCCAGGA
>JBBSHK010000319.1:0-4426 GCA_038253185.1 Anaerolineae bacterium
ATTTTGGTCGAGACCGGCATCATCGGCGAATCACTCACCTACGCTATTCTCGGCATCGGCGTCAACGTAAATTTCTCGATGCGTATTTATCCTGAGCTGGCGCTGTTCGCCACCACACTCGCGGATGAGTTGGGATGCGAGGTCGATCGCGCGGCGCTCGAACGCGCGCTGCTGGAGAATCTGAACGCATACTATGCGCGACTCGGCGCGAGCGAGGCGGAACGCGCGAAAATTTTTCGGGAATGGCGCGCGGCTCTGTCAACACTCGGTCGCGTGGTGCGGGTGCAAACACCATCGGGAGTTGAAACAGGCGTCGCGGAGGATGTGGACGCCGATGGCGCGCTGATGCTGCGACGCAAAGGGACTCTCATCAAATTGTTCGCGGGTGATGTGACGGTGTTAAAAGATTCGGCGAGGTGAGCGAATGATTGACTCGGCAGAGGTGATCGTCATCGGCTCGGGCGGGCTGGGCGCGGCAACCGCGTTCTATCTCGCGCGGCGCGGCATCCAACGCGTGGTAGTGCTCGACCGCTATGAGTTAAGCTCGCAGACCTCGCCGCGCGCCGCCGGGCTGGCGGGTCAGGCGCGCTCGACGGATCTGATGACGCAACTCGCGATGCTCGCCGTAAAAAATTTTCATCACTTTACGGAGGACACCGGCGAGCCGCTCGATTACGTCGAAGCGGGCAGCTTGAAAATCGCGCGCCGCGACGAGGACGTAAAAATTATCGAGAGCGAAGTGGCGCGCGGCAAGCGACTCGGACTCGCGGTGGAACAAATTTCGCCGGAGCAAGCATCTCGCCTGCATCCATTTTTGTAGCCGCAGGGAATTGTCGCCGTGATGCATGTCGCCACCGATTTGTATTTTGAGCCGTCGCAAGTCGCGATTGGATTCGCACGAGGCGCACAGGCACTCGGCGCGACGCTCTTGCCCCACACGACCGTGACCGGAATCAAAATTGAAAAGGGGCAAGTGGTTGGAGTTGACACTGAGCGCGGCGCGATCCACGCGCCCATCGTCGTCGATGCCGCGGGCGCGTGGGCGCGGCAGGTCGCGGCGGCGAGCGGGATTCACGTGCCGATCGTGCCCACGCGTCACCAGCTCTTTATCACCGAGCCAATTGAGGGCGTGCGCGCGGAAATGCCCATCGTGCGAATTATCGACGCGGCGGTTTATCTTCGCCCTTGCTACGGCGGCTTGTTGTGGGGCGGGTTCGAAGCCGCGCCGCGCCAGTTTGACCTGAACGAGCTTGGCGCGAATTTTCAAGTAAAGCATACGCCGCTCGACGCTGAGGTGATCTGGCGAATGGGCGAACAAGTCAAGCAGCAAGTTCCGATTTTGCTGCAAGCTCCGGTTCGCGAGCACCGCGGCGGACTACCGACGATGACGGCGGACGGACAACACATCGTCGGAGCGGTGCCGGGCGCGCGGGGATTTTTCGTTGCCGCCGGATGCAATGTCGCGGGTCTTTCGATCTCGCCCGCGATTGGCGAGGTGCTCGCCGAGTGGATTGCAGTTGGTTCGCCCCCATTTGACCTCGCGCCGTTGTCGATCGCGCGCTTTGGAGCGGAGGCAAATTCAGAAGAGTACTTGCGTCAAGCTTCCGCGTGGCAGTATCACCATTTCTACGCGTACGCGGAATGAATGCAATCGTCGGCACAATTGCAAATCGGTCGAGTAATTTTTCTACAGGAGCAGCCATGACCTACCGCCACTGGTTCGCCGTCGGAATTCTCGCCCTCGTTAATCTCCTGATCTTCGGCTGCATCTTTCTCGTCGCCTTTAACAAAATTCACGTGGGGTTTTGAAAGCGACGCAGGACAGAAGACGGAGGACGGACGATGCGCAGAAATTTGCTTCGCTGCTCCGTATCTCGTCGTCCGTCGTTTCTACGGTGTCAAAAACAAATCGCCCTCTTGCTTCTTCTCCACCGCGGCGCGTGTGAAATCGAATGGAGCGTATTGGTTCTCGCGCCAGTTCGCGGTCAGGTCGGTATAGTGTCGGCTGAGTGGCTGTCCTGACTCGCCACCCGACTGCATCCAGAGCGAGCGATCGAGGTCGGACAGGTCAATAATTTCGCGCGTCGACGCGAGCGCGCGCGGCTGGTACGGCTCGGCTTCATCAAGCTCGGCGCTGAACACAGTAGTGCTATCACCCGGCATCGAGATCGGACCATAGTTAAAAAATAAATCGAGGGGTGACTTTGCCAATGGGTGTGTCAACGTCGCGCGGTGCAGTCGTCCCCAATGCCAGTCAGGCGGCCAATCGCCAAATTGACTGCCGAGCCAGTCCACGGCTTCTGCATACGCCGTCCCGATTCGATCCCCGCGCGTTTCACGTGACGACGTTTGCGGATCATCCCACCACACGTTATTCGGATCGTCGAGCAACGTATCAATCAGCGCGTGATGCCCGCGCCCAACGCGGAGGTAGGCGCTCAACAAATCCGCGTCGAGGCGATTCGCAAAAAGATCGCGCACGAGTCGCGCGTACGTCACTTCGAGCAGCGCGCCGCCGACGCTTTCCTGGCTCAACACGCCATCCCATTCCTTCACATACTTGAGCGCGCGTTCTTCGAGAAAGCCTTTCGGTCGAACCGACGTTCTCAAGTACTTTTGCAATTTCGCGAGCAGGATCGAATACACATCACTCTGAATCCTTTTGAAATCATCGCGCGACAATTTCTCCTGCACGCGAAGCAATTCATTAATGCGCGTCGCGCGAAATGCCGCGTCGCCCTCACGCGTGATCACATACTGGTAATCACTCGGCGCTGCGGGATTGTTAGCCGTTACGATGACGTGATTGGCAGGATTGGTGACGGAGGGCAATTCGTCAAATGGAATCGAACCGTTCCATTCATACTCGCCGCTCCAACCCGGCACCAGCAGCGTGCCATCGCCACGCGTGCGCAGCGGAACTCGACCCGCCATCTGATAACCGATGTTGCCCTCGACATCAGCGTAGACGAAATTTTGTGTGGGCGCGTCCCACGACTTTAATGCCGCGCGAAACTCATTCCAATTCTGCGCGCGGTCGAGCGCCAGCAGCGCTGACACGAACTCGCTCGGCTCGCGCGCCGCGCTCCATTGCAGAGTGAGCGTCGCGGTGACGCCTTGCAGCACGGGGGTGAGAATCGGTCCATGCCGCGTCGACTGGATCGTCAGCGGAACATCTTCACCACCCTTGACGTGAATGACCTGCTGCTCACTCGCGATGTTCTGCCATTCTCCTCGATACTCGTACTGCGACGGACTCGCCGGATTTATTTTTTCGACAAACAAATCCTGTACATCGGCGTTCGCGTTCGAGACACCCCACGCGATACGCTGGTTGTAACCGATAAAGACCGCGGGGATGCCCGGCGAGCTAAAACCGATCACATCGAATGGGCACGCCGCCGTGAGTTGGATACAGTGCAGTCCATTCAGAAACCAAGGGGCGGGCAGGCTGATGCCGGAATTCAGACTGTTCGCGAGCAATGGCTTGCCAGTCGTCGTGCGCGTGCCATCAATCACCCAATTGTTCGAGCCCAAGCCATCCCCCGCCATTTCGAAAAACATATCAAGCTCTGCCCGACCGATCAAACCGGGACCGCCGACGTCCGTAAATCCTGCCTGCTCTCTCCCTGTGAACGAGCCGAGTCCTCCATAGTTTTTTACTTCAGGGGCAATGATGAAAGGTCCACTCGCAGGAAACGCGGGCAACAAATCATTTGCTCGCGCGTCCCCCAACGCCTCTTTCAACCGCGCGCGCAAAAGCTCGCGTTCAAAATTCCCACCAAGTTGAACAGCCCTCGCCTTGCTCCACGCCAGCGAGTCGAGCGGCTGCCAGTCGGCGGGCAGAGCATCGAGCAGCGTAAATTCGAGCGGCAAGCTGAAAGCCCCCGCACGATTTTCGTTGTGAGAATGAATGAATGCATTCACGCCGTCGGCGTATCTCTGAAGCGTGTTGACCGTGGCGGAATCGAGACTCGCCAGATCAACGCGCGCGGCGCGATCGATGCCAATCGTCCGCAAAAATTTGTCCGCTTGTACGCGCTCTTGTCCAAATAATTCCGCGAGTTGTCCGTGCGCAATATGCCGGTTCAGCTCCATCTGCCACAACCGGTCTTGCGCGTGAACATAACCCTGAGCAAAAAAGAGATCGTCCACATTTTCCGCATAAATATTTGGCACGCCCTGCGCGTCGCGGAGCACCTCGACGCGGCTCTTCAGTCCACCGACCTGCAGCGTGCCACTCGTCTGCGGAAGCGAGCGTGTGACCAACGAATAAGCGACGACCAGCGCGAGGAGTACGAGCAGCGCGAGCAGCAAGCAGGTTTTGAAAAGCGCGCTGAGAATTTGATGCATAAGAATAATCCTCTAGATCATTTGGATTTTTCGCGAAATGGAATATAATCATCTTGCTCATGCAAGCGTTGGA
>JBBSHK010000320.1:0-4422 GCA_038253185.1 Anaerolineae bacterium
CGCGATCAAGACCGTGACGGTCTCGACCGGCGTCGCCATTCATCCGACGGTCACCGGCACCTATCACATCTATGCCAAGTTCGCCGCGTACACGATGAGCGGCGGTAAGCCCGGTGTCGATTATTACTATCTGCCGAATGTGCCGTGGACGATGTTCTGGTATCAGGGTTACGCGATTCATGGCACGTACTGGCATCACAACTTTGGACATCCGATGAGCCACGGCTGCGTCAACTTGAGAACAGAAGATGCCAAGTGGTTCTACGATTGGGCGCCGGTGGGCACGACGGTAGTTTCGCACAACTGATCTCAACCATCTTTGACACAAAAGCCAGTTCACCGCGAACTGGCTTTTTGTTTTTGCAGAAAGGCGATCAATCCGTTAAACTCGCAATCATAAAGTGAGCCTGCCATCGTCGCTTGCGCGCGAAAAATTTCTACAACGTGACAACGTATTTCAAACTCTCGATTCACGTTCTGCACGTTGCGAGTTTCAGGTCACATCACCCAGGAACGTCTATGCAAGATCAGCTTTGAAAAGTGTTGGAGTGAAAGAGAAAAGGTAAATATGGTCGAATCAAGATTTGATGTAATCGTGATCGGCAGTGGACCCGCGGGGGCGACTGCCGCCTATCGTCTGGCGCGCGGCGGCTTCAAGACGCTCTTGCTCGAAAAAGAAAAGTTGCCGCGCTATAAAGCGTGCGGTGGCGCGCTCACGCGCAAAGTTTTTCAGAAAATTGATTTTGACATTACACCGCTGGTCGAAGATACGATCACGCAGATTGAGCTGGCGCATCATCATCGCGCGCTCGTAAAGCTTGATTTCGCGCAGCGCCCGGTTTCACTCGTAATGCGCGACAAATTCGACCACTATCTGACCGAGCGTGCGGCGCAAGCCGGAGCCAGCGTGCACGATGCCGAGCCGGTCAAACAAATTTCATTCAGCGCAAACGGCGTACGCGTGAAAACGAATGCGGACGAGTACACCGCCGAAATTGTCGTCGGCGCGGACGGCGCGAATGGCATCACCGCACGCGCGGCGAGTCTTCACCAGTCGCGCAGTATCGCCGCAGGACTTGAATTGGAAGTCGCCGTCCCCGACGCGCAGCTTACGGCGTGGCGCAGCAAAATATTGTTGGACTTTGGCGCGATTCCATACGGTTATACTTGGATTTTTCCCAAAGCCGCGCAACTCTCCGTCGGCATCGCCACCTATGTACGCGGTCCGCTCTACCGTCATTTCGCGCAACGCCGCGGGGACGGGCGCGCGGATTTACGCGCGCGGTTGAATGAATGGGTGGAGCGCGAACCAACTTTACGCGACCATCGCGTGCTTTTCGAGCGCGGACATCTCATGCCGCTCGGTGGACGCGCGCTGCCTTTGCATGGAGCGCGCGTGGTGCTCGCGGGTGATGCGGGAGGATTGATCGAACCGTTATTCGCGGAGGGAATTTACTACGCGCTGCGGAGTGGACAAATCGCGGCAGAGGTGATTGCCGACGCGTTTCGACGTAAAGACTTTGACTTGTCGCCATACACGCGACGAATCGAAAGCGAGTTCCTGCCCGAATTTCGCAGAGCGGCTGGGATGGCGCGCTTTACGTATCGCTTTCCATACATGGGACTGACCGCATTGGCACTCGCGCCGCCTCTACGAGATTCGATCAGTCAGATCATGGAAGGTCACGCCAATGTCAATCCGCTGTGGCGATTGGTTCGTACGATGGGCAATTGGCTGGACGCTTTCTGATTCGTCTCACAGCGCAGCACGATTGGGGACACAGAGTAACGCAATGTGCAACTTATTCGCGTTTTCAACTGTCATTTCGAGGAGCGCAGTCTGCGACGAGAAATCTCAGCGTGAGGCGCATCGAGATTTCTCACTTTGTTCGAAATGACAAAAAGAGTTGCACATTGGGTAGAGTACTCGGATTTCAAAATTTTTCATCTGTGTTTATTTGTGTTCATCTGCGGTTCCCATTTCAGAATTGCGATGTACCGTATCAGGTTGCCTGCCTGACCGCTTTTCTTTGCCTCCCAAACCAAAAACGTACGCCGATAAAAAAGACCAGTGTCGCGCCGAGTACGGCTATAAATAACCACGCGAGTGGATTCGTCCAATTGAAATCGTTCGCCGCGCGTGGGATCGCGAGCAGCATCAAGGCGACGCCGATGGCTCCGCTTTCGATGAGAATACGCGCCGCGCTCCAGCGTCCATCGTAACCGATGGACAGAATAGTTGCTACGGCAAGCATCCCCCAACCCGAGCCGACCCGCGCGGTGAGGTCAGTCAACTTCCACGGCGCGAGGGCGATCGGCAGCGCGGGCACGATGAAAAACACGATCGTCACCGCCACGCCCACCAGCCCCATAAGCATTAATGCGCGACGAATGAGTGATGGAAATTTGAAATCGTTTTCTTCGAGCGTGCCGGGATCGGTCGCACGATTACGCCACCAGAGGAACGGGACGAGAAATGGTGTAATGATATAAATGACCGTCCACAGATAAAACTGGAACATGCCTTGATGAAAGCGGTCCCAATGCAGCAGCGTCGCGCCCAACATGAAAATCGTGAACGCGGTGATCGGGAGAAAGCCCGCCTGCGCACGATGCCATTTCTTTTCGGTCAGCACGCGCACAAAAAAATACGCGCCCGCCAAGTAACCCGCGCCCATCAGCATTGCCGTCGTCGTCGGCGCAATCGTCCACGCAAAATTTTGATCGGTGAATTGGGGGAAAATGTACAGCGCAAGCACCGCGAGCAAAAGAACGAGAATGACCATTCCTGCCACAACACGCGTCTCGAGGAAAATACGATCATCGCGCGTTTTCAAAGTACTCATTTCTCTCCTCTGGAAATAGGACGGGGATTGAATCCTGTCGCCGGAAGAAGGAGGATTTTCTTATTTCGCATAAAGTCTATTTCATTCTACGCTTGGACTCGGCTTGCGGTCTCGCGCCGCATCGTGCCGATCCGATCCGTCCACAACTCCCAACCAAGCCACACTGTGGCAGCGCCGAATAGGACCGCGCCCGCAGTTGGAATGATGGACGGAATCGGCGTCACCGGCGCGGACGGCAGGTTCAGCAAAATGGCGCCTGCGATCAAGAGCCAGCCTGCGATGGGCGGGAATAATTGCGAGCGTATGAGCGCCGCGCCAAGCAGCGCGTAGCCCACCATCGAAAGGACAAAAACCAATAAGAAAGCTGTGCCCGCGGGACCCGGACCGAGCAGTGGACCTTGAGGGTCGAGCGCGGTCGGCGCCCTTGCCGCGATTACAGGAAATACAACCGCGGCGACCAGTCCACCAGTGACAGAAAAAGCAGTGCCGAACATGGCGATCACAAACGCGAACAGTCCGAGCCAGCCAGTCCGCTCACGTATCCGGCTGTAAAGCCCGACCAAGCCCAGAAGCGCGGCTAATGCTCCAATGATGTGGAAAATGTGAGCCGCGAGTGACTGGCTGGTGAGCAGTACTTGCGGCGAGAGCGGATCGCCCAGAGGATAGAGTGTGAGTAAAAAGGTCGCGATTCCGATTCCTCCGACGGCAAGTGCCAGCCCGCTCCAGCGCACCAAAATCGCATTAGACATAGGAAATATCCCTACTTTCGCTCGCACGGTTTTATTTTCATAGAGCGGCGGGTGGCGGCGCGTGAAGCAAGATCAGCGCGTACACGCCAGCGGCAAAGCGAAAGGTATGTCCCGCTGGCTCTGATAGAGAACTGTGTGAGCGGCTCTATTGTAAAGCAAATCGCGTTCTGCGTCTAGACGTTTGTGACATGGGATTGTCTAAACTCCAATAGATGAAAGTATTTTGTCATTTCGAGGAGCGATGCGCCGAGAAATCTTTATGGTGATTCTAGATTTCTCGCACCTAAAGGTATCCTTGGCTTGACGCACTACGGCGTCGTAAGGCGCCAAGGCAAGCTACGACTTCGCTCGAAATGACAAACGACCAAGTCTTACGGGACTTTAGCCACTCGTGTGACATTATTCGGTTTACTCCTTTAGCCCTGCGATTGTGACGCTTGACTTGGCAACCGGCGCGCGCTAAGATAAATCGAGTCGCACATGCGCCTCTGTAGAGATCGGAGAAAAATCGTGCCAGACAATCGTCGAAAAACTTTTCACACCGCGCCGCCGCGGCGAGCGGTCACGCCGCTGCAACATCTAGAACGCGTTCAACCGGTTTATTTTTTCACGCCTGACCTCGAGCGCGAAATCAACAAGCTTGACGGTGTGACCTCCTCGCGGGTGCTCACCACCGGCTCCGAGATCGACGAGATTCATGTCATCGCGCCGCCCAATCGTGTGCCCAAAAAACTCGTGCGCGATATTGAATCGTTGCTGCTGGTCCATTTTGGCATTCGCATCGATCACCGCAAGATCAGTGTTGTGCAGATGGAACGCGGTCCCGC
>JBBSHK010000321.1:0-4421 GCA_038253185.1 Anaerolineae bacterium
CGAGCAGCGGCGCGCGGATCACCCAATTGATAACGCCGAATTGAATCGCATAACCGAGCGCGAACAGTGCCAGCATCGAGAGCGGAATCGTGAGAAAGGGATCGATGCCAAAGAGCGTGTAGAGGAAAAAGGTGACGTACGCGCCAAGCATAATGAACTCGCCGTGCGCGATGTTGACGAGGTTCATTATGCCCCAGACAATGGAAAAGCCGAGCGCGACCAGCGCGAACGTGCCGCCGAGCATCAGCCCATTGATCAGCGTCTGGGTGAATTGGACTGTATTCAAACGAGTGACAAGTTACCACTGACTGGTGAGGAATCGTGAGACTGAAATCCACGACGCCCGTCACCAGCCATCAGTTACTCCCTCTATCGCGCGTTCCACAAGGGTGCGGGATACTGCATCTCTTTTTCCGCTTCACTCGTCGGACCGACAGTATAAATTTTCCCGTCGCTCTGATTCTGCGCCACCGCCATCGGCTTGTAAATGTTGATGCCGCGTTCGTCGAATTGGATGTGCCCGTAGAAAGAATCCCAATTCTGTTTTGCAATCGCGTCGCGCACCGCTTTCGGATCGAGCGAGCCTGCGGCTTGAATCGCTTTTTGGTAAACGATCACCGCTGCGGCAGATTCCGCGACTTGATACGGTACGTTACTTTCATAGCCGGTAAATTTCGCGCGCACTTGCTTGGCGAATTCTTGCGGCGTGCCGAAAATATCATCGCCCTTTAATTTCAATTGCTCCGTCCACTGCGCCGCGCCCATCACATAGTCCGCATCTTTTTGCAGCGAGTTGCGAAATTCGGGCGCGGTCGGTCCGACGCTAAAGCCATAGGCTTTGGCATTAACGCCAATGTCTTTCGCCTGCTTGACCGTGAGAATCGCGTCCTGCAAATGTCCCGCGCCGAGCAGCACGTCAGGATTCAGCCCTTTGATCGCAGTAAGCTGCGGCGAAATATCTTTCGCGGCAGCCGGATATTTTTCATTGTAGACAACATTAAAGCCGATTGACTTGGCGTAATCCGCCGCGCCTTGCGCGACTTCGATGGCGAAGGTGTCGGTCTCGGCGATGACCGCGACATTTTTCGCGTTTGGGTCTTTGGCTTTGACCAGATCGAGAATACCGCGCAAGTACATTTTGCCGGGACTCAGGATGCCAAAGGTGTACTTGAAACCGCGACTGAAAATGGACTCTGCCGCGCCGTTCGCTTCGACCATCGGTATCTGGTGCTTTTCGACAATCGCCGCCGCGGTATTCGACGGCGCGCTGCCGTACGGTCCGAGAATAAAATTCACCTTGTCGTCGCTGATCAATTTTTCGACGAGTTGGCTGGTCTGGTCGGACTTGCTCGCGTCATCGTAATATTTGATGTCAATCTTGTAGCTCTTGCCGCCGACCTTGATGCCGCCCGCACCGTTGAGCGCATCCTTCGCCAACTCGTAACCGTCTTTGGTGTACTTGCCCTCGTTCGAGGTCGAGCCGGTGAGCGACACTGCCGCGCCAAAAATAATCGTGCCATCAAAGTTTCCTGTGCTGCCGGGTGCGGTCGTCGCCGCGCCGGTCGCCGCGCCAGAAGGATTCGCCGCGGTCGCGGGCGCACTCGTCGCGCCGGTGGTCGGTGCGGACGTGGCACCACTCGATGGCGCGGAGGTTGGTTGTGCCGCCGGCGCGCCGCCACAGCCAACGACAACAAGCGCGAAGAGGCTGAGACAGACGAGCAGAAAAACGAGCTTGGAGTTTTTCATGATTGTTTCCTTTCCAAAGAATTGTTCAGTTGTCGATTTAATCTATTCAGAAAAATTACCCGTGTCAAGTGTCATTTCAAACATTGTAATCTCGCGCGCAATTGTGTATGATAGCTGAATAGCGTATTCACTACAGGATCTAGATTCAATATCTCTGAGAACTCTGCGTCTCTGCGGTAAAGGAAATTCTGAAAATGGAAACAAATTTGCTGCTCGCGACTCGCAACGGTCTGGCGGTCTGCGCGCGCAACGGAGATGATTGGCGCGTGGAACGGCGCGGGCTGGATGGCATCAACGTGACAAGCGTGATCGCGCGCGAAGGCGTGATTCTCGCGGGAACGACCGACGGGGTTTTTCGTTCCAACGATTTCGGCGCGACCTGGCGCGCGGCGAGCAACGGGCTCTCGACGCCTCATGTGCGCTGGATGGCATTTCATCCCGACGTTTCCGATTTTGAATTTGCCGGAACGGAACCGGCGAATATTTTTGTGTCGCGCGATGGCGCGGCTAGTTGGCGTGAATGCCCGGAAGTGCCGCGCTTGCGCGATGAGCACGGCTGGATGCTGCCCTATTCGCCCGAAGCGGGCTGCGTGCGCGGCTTTACTTTCAATGGCTCGCGTGCGTACGCGGCGGTCGAAGTCGGCGGCGCGCTGCGTTCCGATGACGGCGGCGAAACGTGGAGTTTGTGCGAGGGCAGCAACGGCGATCCCGACCTCGAAGGACCGCCCGAGCCGTTGATTTATCCAGACGTTCATTCGATTCTGGCGCATCCATCCTCGCCCGATCTCGTGTTCGCGCCGACCGGCGGCGGATTTTATCAATCGCGCGATGGCGGGAAATCGTGGACCTTGATTTACGATTGCTACGTGCGCGCGGTGTGGGTCGACCCGCGCGAGGCGAATCACATCATTCTTGGTCCTGCCGATAACGTGGACTCGAACGGTCGCATCGAAGAAACGCGCGACGGCGGCGCGACGTGGGAGCTGGCGTCGAATGGACTCGCAGTTCCGTGGCGGCGTTACATGGTCGAACGCTTCGCGCAAGTGGAGGATGAGTTACTCGCGGTACTCTCGAATGGTGAACTCTTGTCCACGTCGCTCGCGCAGCTGGAGTGGAAAAGGATTTTGCCTGACGTGAAAAATGTAAACGCGGCGGCGACGGTAGCCGCTGCCTGACGAGCCACGCTAAAAAAAGTTGGTGCCATCGTGATTGATCGGATCATCGATCTCTCAAATTACACGCTGACGATCTACGCGCTGCCGGTGTTATTAGTCGGAATCTTGATCGGCGGTTTGGGGCTGGTCGCATTTGTGCGCGAGCGCGGCTCTGCTGTCAAGCTGGCATTTTTTGTCATGACCTGCAGCGCCGCGATTTGGCTAATCTCTTTCGCGTTCATCTATTCGACGCAGGATGAGCGACTCGCGCGGTGGTGGGTGTACGTCGAGCACATCGGAGTGGTTCTGCTGCCGAGTATGATTTTCATTTTCACGCTGGCGATCGTGCAGCAGCTCGCGCAGTTTCGAATTTTCGCGTGGGCGAGTCTTTTACTCTCCGCCTTGTTCTATCTCGGAATTCTTTTCACCGATTCGTTCGTCAGCGGCGTCCGCCAATTTTTTTGGGGCTATTATCCGCAGTACGGGATTCTCAGTTTACCATTCCTCATATTCTTTTTCGCCTCGATGGTGGTGAGCCTGCGCTTGTATTGGGTAGGATACCACCGCGCCCCGCGCGGCTCGCGTCTGCGCCGACGACTCAAAATCTTTTTGATCGCTTTCAGTATTGTCTATCTGGGCACGGTCGACTACCTCGCCGCGTACGGTATTCCGGTTTATCCCTTCGGCTACTTGCCGGTCATTATCTTTTTCGCGTTGACCGGTGCGGCGATACGGCGCTATCATTTGTCGGATATCACCCCCGCCTTCGCGTCACAACACATCATGGAAACAATGGCGGATGCTTTGCTGGTACTGGATCCTAATGGAATCATTCGGGTCGCCAATTCCGCCGCCGGCAAATTGTTCGGCAAGCGCGAAACGGATTTGATTGGAATGCCGAGCACAAATCTCAGCGGGGAATTTTTTACGCCGGAGCAACGCGAAACGCTTTTGCGCGAGGATGAGTTCCGCGATCGCGAATTGACGATTGCCACGCCCGAGGGAAGGCGCGCGCTGAGTGCCTCCGCCTCGCTGATGCGCGATGAAGCTAACCAACCGACCGCCCTCGTCTATATCACGCGCGACATTACCGAACGCAAACGCGCGGAGGATGCGCTCAAGCGGGCGAATGAAGAACTCGAACACAAAGTGGACGAGCGCACGGCGGAATTGACCGAACTGAACGAGCAACTGCGATTGGAGCTGGGCGAGCGTACCCGCGCCGAGCAAGCTTTGCAGCGCGCCAACGAGACACTCGTAGGTTGGGTCAACGACCTCGAACAGCGCAACCGTGAGACCAACCTGCTCAACGAAATGGGTGAGTTGCTCCAGAGCTGCCGCGTCGCCGAAGAAGCTTACACCATCATCAGCCATTCGCTTGCACAATTATTTTTGAATAGTTCCGGTGCGCTCTATGTAATGAGTCATTCGAAAAATCTTTTGGAGGCGGTCGCGCGCTGGGGTAGCTATGCGCCGGAGGAGCAAGTGTTTGGACCGCACGAGTGCTGGGCACTGCGGCGC
>JBBSHK010000322.1:0-4395 GCA_038253185.1 Anaerolineae bacterium
CGCGTTCGCGCCGCACCTGAATGCTGCCAAGCTGTGGATGGAATATCTTTATTCCGACGATGGTCAGCTTGCCTGGCTCGCAGGCTACTGCCACCCCATCCGCTACAACGATCTAACGAAGAGCGGCAAAGTCCCGTCGTCGCTCTCGTCCAAGCTCCCGCCCGCGGAAAATTACACCCGCGCGCAGTTCCCGACTCTGGACCAAATCAACAAGGCAAAAGATACGATCACCAAGAATTGGGACAGCATCGTCGGCGTAAGTTATCCCAAGTAAGTCATTCAAATCGAATACCGACCCCTCGCAACCTCGCGAGGGGTCGGTAAACCAATTGTTTTAGGAGAATAAGATGATTACAGGACAATCCGATTTTATTTCAGCAGAGCGCGCGGCGAAAGAAGAAGAGATTCAAACCAATGCCGCGCTGGGAGCGGAATTGAAGCAAGACCCCGAAGAAGATGACATCGACGCCGATCTCGACTCGAAGCTTGACGAGGACGAGGACGAACTCGATGAGGCGGCAGAATTGGATGAGGATGCGGATGATGACATTGATGATGATGACGACGAACTTGAGTTGGAAGACGAAGCTGGAGACGCTGCCAAGTCGGTGTAGCAGATTGCTCAGCAGCCACGCGACCCAGTCGATCGGCGCGTAACGTCGAGGAGAGTCGATGGCACAGCTCGCCACCGTCGAAAAATTTACAGCCCCGGTCACACCGCCCGCCACTCGCCAATTCTCATTGGCGTGGTTGGGCGTCGTGCCGTTCTTTGCTTTTGCCATCGCCTTTATGCTCTTCCCCGCGGGGTCGCTGCTCGTCGGCAGCTTTCAAAACGCCGAGGGCGCGTTCACGCTGGAGAATATCGCCGGTCTGTTCGACGAGTCGATTCGCAATTCGTATTGGTTGAGCATTCAGATCAGTCTCGTGACCGCAGTCGGCGGCGGCATTTTTGGATTCCTCCTGGCGTACGCGGTGACTCTCGGCGGCTTGCCCAAATTTATTCGCTCCGGTCTAATGACCTTCTCGGGCGTCGCCTCGAACTTTGCGGGTGTGCCGCTCGCCTTTGCCTTTATCGCCACGCTCGGACGCGTCGGACTCGTCACCGCGCTGCTCAAGCAACTCTTCGGATTCAATATTTATGATCACGGATTCAACCTCTACAATTTCTGGGGCTTGAGCGTGACCTATATGTACTTTCAATTTCCATTGATGGTGCTCATCATCACGCCCGCGCTGGATGGACTTAGACGCGAGTGGCGCGAGGCTTCGGAGATTCTTGGCGCGAACAGTTGGCAGTACTGGCGCTATATCGCGCTGCCGATTTTGCTGCCCTCACTGCTCGGCACGATGATCTTGCTGTTCGGCAATGCGTTCGGCGCGTTCGCCACCGCGTTCGCGCTCACCGGCGGTCAACTGCAATTGATCACTCTGAAAATTGGCGCGCAGATTCGCGGCGACGTGCTGCACAATCCCGGACTCGGTTACGCGCTCGCGCTGGGTATGGTAGTCATTATGGCGATTTCGTTGATCGGCTATTCGTGGCTGCAACGCAAAAGCGAAAAGTGGCTGCGATGAGCAAGAGTTCACCCTGGGCTTGGTTCTGGATCGGGCTGGGCGTGCTTTATTTTTTTGTCCCGCTGTTCGCCACGCTCGAATTTTCGCTGAAAGCGCAAAAAGGTTTTTACAGTCTGACCGCGTACCAAGTCGCGCTCACCGATCCGGGCTTTGTCAGAACTTTTACTTTTTCGCTGACGATGGCGGCGGCGACGGTGCTCGTCGGGTTTTTGCTGATCGTACCGACCGCGTACTGGGTCCAGTTGCGCTTGCCGCGCTTGCGTCCCATCGTCGAATTGCTGACCTTGCTGCCGTTCGTCGTGCCGGGTATCGTCCTCGCGTTCGGTTTGATCAAACTCTACGGGCATCCGCCGTTTTCATTTACCGAAAGTGAATTGAGCACCAACGGTCTGCTCATCTCCGGCTATGTCGTGCTCGCGCTGCCCTATATGTATCGCGCGGTCGACACCGGCTTGCGCGCGATTGACGTACGTACCTTGACCGAAGCCGCGCAGAGTTTGGGCGCGAGCTGGCCCACCATTCTTTTCCGCATCATCTTTCCCAATCTGCGCGTTGCGCTATTGAGCGGAACATTTCTCACCTTCGCCATCGTGATTGGCGAATTCACCCTCGCGACTTTTTTAAATCGTCCCGCGTTCGGTCCTTATATGAATCTGGTCGGCGACAAGACCTATATCCCCGAAGCGCTCGCGATCATTACGTTCGCGCTGACGTGGGCATCAATGGGTCTGATTCAATTCTTCAGCCGCGGCACGCCAGGACAAGGTCCGCTCGCAGGCACGCGGTAGGAAAATTTAGGATTTCAGATTTGTGATTTCCGAGCGCAATCAGACAATTCGATCACAAATCAACAATCACAAATCCCATTATGGCTTTTCTCGAAATCAACGACGTCCAGAAACAATTCGCGCAGACCACCGCGGTCGATACCTTCAACTTGCAGGTCGAGCGCGGCGAATTCGTTTCGTTTCTCGGTCCGAGCGGGTGCGGCAAGACGACCACGCTGCGAATGATTGCCGGATTTGAACTGCCCACCTCGGGGCGCATTGTGATTAACGGAAACGACGTGACCCACAAGCCCCCGAACCAGCGCAACGTCGGCATGGTCTTTCAATCCTACGCGCTGTTCCCGAATATGACCGTCGCCGACAATATCGGCTTTGGTCTGAAGGTGGCGAAAAAACCGGCGGCGGAAATCAAACAGCGCGTGGAGGAAATGCTCAAGTTGATTCACCTCTCCGCGCTGGGCAACCGCTATCCGTACCAATTGTCCGGCGGACAGCAGCAGCGGATTGCGCTCGCGCGCGCGCTGGCGATCAAACCGCAAGTGCTTTTACTCGACGAACCGCTCTCCGCGCTCGACGCCAAAATCCGCGTGTCACTGCGGAATGAAATTCGCGCGATTCAGCGGCAGCTTGGCATCACCACGATTTACGTCACCCACGATCAGGAAGAGGCGCTCTCGCTCTCCGATCGCATCGTCGTTATGAGCGAAGGTCGGATTGAGCAAATCGGCACACCGTTTGAAATCTACAATTTTCCGCTTACGCCGTTCGTGGCGTCCTTTGTCGGTACGCTAAATGTGCTCAGCGCCACCGTCACCAATGCCGGGAGCGGCTTGCTGCAAATCGAAGGGCAGCCTATCCGCGCGGCGCGCCCGATTGAAAGCGCGCGCGATGGCGAAACCGTGTCCATCGCGCTGCGACCGGAAATCATTTCGATGAACGGCGCGTCCGCGGGCGAAGCGAATCGTTTGCAGGGCAAGGTGGAGGACGTGAGTTTCTTGGGGTCGATTGTCCGCATCCGCGTGCGCTTTGAAAATGATTTCATCCACCTCGACACCTTCAATAATCCGCACTTGTCGCTGCCTCAAATCGGGCAGCCGATTACGGTGACGTTCCCGCGCGAAGCCGTGCTGGTGCTCTCCCGCGCGGCGAGCGCGGCGTGAAATAAATTCGTTCCCGTCGCCGATGCGGGGCTGACAGGGAAGGCACTCGCCTTTCCTTTTTTATTTCTGGTGGAATATATTGCCGTAACATCCCAAGATGGAATTAGACCAAATCACAGCGCTCGCCCGCCGCGTCCCGCAGCTCAATGCGGCGGGCGACCTGAACATCTCGTTCTTGACGGGCGGCATCACGAATCAGAATTTTCGGATCGACGCGGGCGAGCAGTCGTTCGTCTTGCGCGTGCCGGGTGAGAATACGACGATGCTAGGGATCGAGCGCGCGCGCGAAGCGTACAACCAGCGCGTCGCGGCGGAGGCAGGCATCGCGCCGGAGGTGATCGCGAGCATCGAACCAGAAGGGTATCTCCTGACGCGTTTTGCTTCAGGCGAAAAGATTCCGCCAGAGCAGATGCGCGCTTCGGAAATAATTCGCGCGGTGGCGCAAACGTTGCGGCGCGTTCACGACGGAAAAGAATTCGCCGGAACGTTTTCGCCGTTCCGCACATTCGACGACTATCTTGAGCTCGCGCGTGCAAAGAACGCGGCGTTGCCAAAGAACATCGCGCTCTTTGACAAATTCAAACGCGACGTCGAGCGCGCGTTGTATTATGCCAAGGCGGTCGCGCCCAAGCCCATTCACGCGGACTTGCTGAACGAAAATTTTTTGCGCGATCAAGATCGCATCTGGATTCTCGATTGGGAATATTCGGGAATGGGCGATGTGTTTTTCGACCTTGCGAATTTTGCGGACCACCATCAGTTTGATGAGGACGAAGAACGCTTATGGCTCGCCGCGTACTGGGGTGAATACCGCGAACGCGACCACGCGCAATTAAAGCTGATGCGGATTATGAGCGACTTGCGCGAGGCGA
>JBBSHK010000323.1:0-4391 GCA_038253185.1 Anaerolineae bacterium
AACTCGACCGGTTAACGGTCGATTTTGTTTTCTCTTCATCCCTTGCAGAAATTTTCGTCTTTGTGTTTCTCCGCTGAATTATTCGCTGACAGAATACAGCGCCTCATATTCCGGCAGCATACGCAGAGAATCAAGATCCGTGTCTTGTTTCGACCATTCAAGGAGATCAGGTCGCGCTGCGAACGCCCCACGCAAGAGCGAGATCGCTTTCGCCGGCTCGCCGCTCAGCGCATAAAAGCACGCGAGGTTATAATCGACCGCGCCGCGCGCGCCGGGCGAGTGGTCCAGCTCGCGGAGATTTGCAGCCATCCGTTCCTGAATCTGCTGTGCACGCGCGGCATTTCCATTCTCAAGATAAAAGTACGAGAGATGGATCAGCGGGTGCTCGTAGCTGTTGCCCTGAATAGCTTCGCGCAGTGGGCGTTCGCGATA
Source organism: Anaerolineae bacterium (assembly GCA_038253185.1). Lineage (GTDB taxonomy): Bacteria > Chloroflexota > Anaerolineae > UBA4142 > SHND01 > JBBSHK01. The sequence goes on from JBBSHK010000323.1 coordinate 433, forward strand.
CCAGCCGAACGGTCTGGGATCGGTCAACTCCTCATTGCTAAATTCATTCACCTGCGCGATGAAACTCGCAAAGACGCGTTCTGCCTCGGTTGCGATCTCGTCGATTGTGCGGTCGCGATTCTTTTCGAAAACCTGCGCGTTGATCTCGTCAAATTCTTCCGCGCCTTCCGCTTTTTCACCCCTCCGCTGCGCCGCCAGATTCTTGGTCAGACGTTCGCGCCAATAGGCAATGTGCGCGATGACATCCTTCGCCGCCCAGCGCTTAAAGCTCCCGTTGGCAGCGCGTTGCGTCTCGCTCTGCTCGGCGAGAGTGCTGTGTTCTATCTCATGCGCCTGATGCAGCAAATCAATGAGTTGGGTTTTATAACTCACGTTACGCATGTCATTTCGAACGCAGTGAGAAATCTCAGTTTTGTTAAGCGAGATTTTCCTTAGATGGCACAACTACAGCCATCTAAGGATGTGCCACTCGTAAAAACCGCTCGAAATGACAGTTGGTGCGTAAGGTGAATTATAAGTAGCATCTCCCATTAGGCGGCACTTCCTTTTGCTCCCCGCGGATTTTCCATTCCACGGTCGAGAATCGTTTGCACTCGTCCCACCTTCCCGTTCTGCAGCATTACCTTGATGCCGCGCGGGTGATTGGCACTGCTCGTCAGGATGCGCTGCACGATGCCTTCGGTCAATACACCCGTGCGCTGATTTTGTTTTTCGACAATCTGTACTCGCGCGCCTGCGCGAATCTCACTGCGCTTGGTCACACTCATAAAAATATACTCGCGGATGAACGCGGATACTTTATCTGTGTCCATCCGTGTTCAACTGCGGTTGCCCTCACGCGCTTAATCGAATCGCGACCATCTGCATATTGGTCATTTCTTCAATCGCGTATTTCAAACCTTCGCGACCGAGTCCGCTCTGGCGCGTGCCGCCGTACGGCATCTGGTCGGCGCGGAACGTTGGCGTGTCGTTGATGATGATGCCGCCAAAATTCAACCGCTTGATTGCCGTAAACACGCGATTGATGTCGCGAGTGAATACCGCCGCCTGCAAGCCGTACTCTGTCTCGTCTGCCTGCTTCAGCGCGTCTTCAAAATCATCGTACTGGATCACCGACGCGACCGGCGCAAAGGCTTCCTGCGCGATGACTTTCATATCGGGTGTCACATCCGCGAGCACCGTTGGGTAGTAGACGGGTCCCGCGCGCTTGCCTCCGGAAAGCACGTGCGCGCCCTGCACTTGCGCTTCCTTGACCCAACTCTCGATGCGGTCCACTTCGCGCGAATCGATCATCGGTCCCACATCCACGCGTTCATCGAGCGGATCGCCGACGACCATCGCTTCTGCCGCTCGCACAAATTTATCGGTGAACGACTCATAAATTTTCGAATCGGCATAGATGCGCTGCACCGAGAGACACACCTGCCCCGAATTGTAATACGCGCCAACCGCGGCACGTTTCGCGACGACGTCCAAATCCGCATCATCCGCCACAATCAGCGGCGAGGTGTTGCCCAATTCGAGCGTGACTTTTTTAATTCCCGCGACGGAGAGAATGTGTCGCCCGACTTCCGCGCTGCCGGTGAACGTGATCTTTGCCACGCGCGGATCGGTGACGAGCCATTCGCCAACGCTGCTGCCCGGACCCACGATCAAATTTATCGCGCCCGCAGGCAGACCCGCCTCCTCAAGAATTTCGACCAGTTTGACGGCAGTCAGCGGTGTGCTGCTCGCCGGTTTCAACACGAGACTGTTGCCCGCGGCGATGGCAGGCGCGACTTTGTGCGCGACCAGATTCAGCGGAAAATTGAAGGGTGAAATCGCTGCGACCACGCCGACCGGACGCCGCACGTAAAATCCAAAATACCCTTCGCCCGCCGGCAGCGCGTCCAGTGGAATGGTTTCGCCGTGAATTCGTTTCGCTTCTTCTGCCGCGATGGTGAACGTACCGACGGCGCGGTCTGCCTCGATGCGCGCGTACTTTAACGCCTTGCCCATCTCCGCCGCAATCGTGCGCGCAATATCATCGCGTCGCTCGCGCAAAAGCTGCGCCGCGCGCAATAAAATTTCCGCGCGCTGGTACGCGGGCATCTCTGCCATCACCGTCGCCGCGTTCTGTGCTGCCGCAATCGCCTCGTCCACGCGTGCGCGGCTCGCCACCGGCAACGTGCCAATCACGGCATCGGTGTATTTATTGCGCACCTCCATCGTGGGACCGCCATCCACCCATTGCCCGTTGATGAAAAGTTTGTATTCCACAGGTCCGTCCTCATTAAGAATTAAAGCACCTAATAGCTAGTGTTACCGATCCACTCGCGCGCCCACGCGTGATGTGCGCTCCATGCATTCCATACGGATTCCGACCAACGTCGCACGCGCTCGAAATGTTCGTCCGCGTTCGGCGCGCCGTACACATCCGCAACCGTTATTTCACCTCGATTGATTGGTGGGTCGAGCACAACCGGAGCGCGCGGGGTGTCAAAACTCTTTTGCAACCCGCGCGGAGTTGCTCCGGTACGCGCATCACCATTATGCTCCAGCATCCAACATAGACTCGCGAGATGGAATGGATTATTCTTCACGCCGTGATCTTCGGGGTGCTGCAGCGCGTGCGCGTCCACGCTTAGCAGATGGACTCGACCGTACGCAGGGTCGCTGAACTCTAGCGCGACAATTTCATGATACAACTTCCAGCAGCCCTCCGTCCCACCACGTACGCACGCACCGCAGCGCGTGCACGCGGCGAGCGCATCAGAATCACTAACCTGAGGAGCAATCAGTTTTGCGTACTGCATTATCGAATCAGCGAGCGTTCCGTCTTGCCCGAGTAATTGATAAACACAGTTTTGACTTCGGTGAAAAAATGCAAGCCCTCTTCCGCCATCTCGCGTTCGCCCACGCCCGTCGCCTTCGTTCCGCCGAATGGCAATTGCGCCTCGCCGCCAATCGTCGGCTCGTTCACATGCACCATGCCGGTCTCGACGTCCTCGATGAAACGCATTACCGAATTTATATCCTGTGTAAAGATCGACGTCGTCAGACCGAACTCGACCGAGTTCGCGAACTTTAATGCTTCATCCAAATTATTCGCGGTCGCGACCGACAACACCGGACCAAAAACTTCTTCTCTGAAAATCCGCATCTGCGGCGTGACGTTGTCAAAAATCGTCGGCTCGACGAAATAGCCGCCGTTCGAGTTCGTCGGTTTTTTCCCACCGACGACGAGCCGCGCGCCTTCGCGTTGTGCCACGTCAATGTAATCGAGATCGGTCTTGAATTGTTTGGCATCGACTGCCGGTCCCATATCCACACTCTCGTCGAGACCCGGACCGACTTTGATCTGTTTCGCGCGTTCTGCCAATCGTTCCACCAGCGCGTCTTTGACCTGCGGCAGCGCGATCACGCGCGAGGTCGCGGTGCAGCGCTGACCGGTCGAGCCGAACGCGCCTCCCTGGATTGCAATCGCGGCTTTGTCCAAATCCGCGTCGGGCATCACCACCACCGCGTTCTTGCCGCCCATCTCGCACGTCACTTTTTTACCCTGCCCCGCAGCTTTGACGTAAAGCGCGCCGCCGACCGCATTTGAGCCGGTGAATGAAATCGCGCGCAGCACCGGCGAATTCACAATCGCTTCGCCGACGATGGAGCCGCTGCCCACGACCATATTGAAAACGCCGGGCGGCAGTCCCGCCTCTTCGTAAATTTCTGTGAGAATTGAAGCGGTCGCGGGCGTGAGTTCAGCTGGTTTGAAAACTACCGTGTTGCCCGCAATCAACGCGGGCGCGGACTTCCACACGGGGAGCGCCCACGGAAAATTCCACGGTGTAATCAACCCAACCACGCCGATGGGACGGCGGATGGTGTAAGTAAACGTGTCACGCGCCTCCGACGGCACGGTCTTGCCGCCCATACGAAAACCTTCACCCGAATAATATTCGAGCAGCGAAATGCCTTTGAGC
>JBBSHK010000324.1:0-4383 GCA_038253185.1 Anaerolineae bacterium
AACGCAGGACTAGTACGCGCGGGCATTTTGACAAATGTGATTGCCGCCGCTATGATTGCCTCATGTCTTCGCCCAACGGCGTCATGCGACGCGGCTCCGTCCCGGTCCCGCTCGAACGTCTCAGTTTGCTGCTCAGTCTCATTGTGCTGGCGTTGACTCTCTCGCTGATTCTCGATTTACCCACGCGCCCGATCGAATTTTCTTTTCTCGGCTCGCGCGCCGGCATCGTCCTTTCAGGTTCATGGCTCTTTGCCATCTTGATCACGGCGCTGACCGCCTCGGGCGTGGAATCAATTATGCGCGCCCATCCCCACCTGCATTTATCGGAAACACAATACACCGCGATCCTGTGGGTGCTGCCCTGTCTGCTGGCGCTGGGCGCGGCAATCATTTTGCCGGCGCTGCACGCCTCGCTGCTATATACCTTTATAACGATTTCCCTCACCGCGATTTTTTTGACGCTCGTCATCCTGGGCGAATACTATACGATTGATCTGCGCGATCCGGCATACTCGTTCGCGCAACTCGGATTGAATCTCGCGACGTATTTGGTCGCGCTGGTGTTGTTCGGGGTAATTTATGCGTTAAAAATTCGCAGCGCGCTCTCGGCGCCGGTGGTCGCGATTCTCGCCGCACTGCTCGCGCTGGAACTTTTGCGCGGGAGCGAGTCGGACATCCGGCGCACGTGGATTTATGCGCTCGCCATCGGACTCGCGATGGGCGAAACGCTCTGGGCGCTCAATTACTGGAACGTCGGCGCGCTTGTCGGCGGCGTTTCATTGCTCCTCGTCTTTTATGTCCTCAGCGGTCTGGCGCAGCAATATCTGTGGGGTCACCTGCGCTGGCGTACGCTCCTCGAGTTTGCGCTCGTGATCGTCGCGGCAGTTTTGCTCGTCTGGCGTCGCGGCGGTTGAGTTATCGAATTGTAAGTGACACCGCGGCGAGAAGAATCAACGCTGCCCCTACGACCTGCAACGGCTCGAGCACCTGTCCAAAAATTACGAATCCCGCGATACTCGCGACCACCGGCTCGATGGTCGCCACTAAGCTCGCGTTGCTGGCGGGGACGCGGCGCATCGCTGCATTGTATAACGCATAAGACCCCAGCGTTGGTCCGAGGCACAATCCGAGGAGCACAAGCCACACCGCGCGGTTTTCCAAAAGCGGCGCGAGTCCTTGACCGCTCAATTCGGGAACATAAACGAGTTGGAGCGGCAGCAGAAACAATCCGCCAAAGAGCAATGAGTACGCCGCCGTTGTCCAAGGCGATTGTCCACTCGACAACTTGCTAAAAATCGTGAACAGCGCGTACGCAAAACCCGCGCCCGCGGATACCAGCACGCCGATCAGATTGAGTTGCAGTTGCGCCGGATCGTACGCTCGCGCGACGAACGCGACGCCGAGTGTCGCCAGTGCCAGCGCGAGCAGTTTGCGCCGCGTGATTGCTTCGTGCCAGCGCCAGCGCGCAAAGAGGGTCACAAAGACCGGGGCGGTGTAAAGCAGCACCGAGGCGGTGGCGACATTCGTCAAGAACACCGCTTGGATATTAAAGAGGTAAAACGTGGCGATACCGAAGAAGCCAAAGCCCACGTAGGTCAGCAGAGCGCGGCGGGGAACGCGCAACAGCGCCGGCTTGAACATCGCCAGCGCGCAGATAAGAATAAAGCCTGCCACCGTCGCGCGCAGAAAACCGATGGCAATCGCGGAGAGGTGATACTCGTCGCGGAGGATTGTAAAAAAAATTCCGATCGTACCCCACATCGCCGCCGCGCCGACGACGAAAAGATAACCGAGGAGGGAATTTCTGAATTCTGATTTATGATTTATGATTTCGGATTCCAGTCCGCCGCGCGCTGCGCGAGCCTGACGTTGCATTCGCTTGCTCAATCAGCAATCAGAAATCACGAATCATAAATCCACGATTGTTCCCAGATTCAATTCTTCCGCGCGCTTGAGAATCGCGTGCGCGACGGAGGCGTCTTGCACCGCGTTGCCCACCGATTTAAAAAAGGTAATTTCATCGTCGCGCTCGCGTCCCGGCTTTTTGCCGCCGGTGATCTCGCCCAGCTCGGCGTAAATGTCCGACTCTTGAATGATCCCTTTTTCAATTGGGATAATCAGATCACCTGCTTCAGCGAGCGCGCCGCTGTACGCATCCACCACAATCTTATCCGCGCGCTGGACGAACGCTTCATCGATCTCTTGCATTTCCGGTAGAAATGAACCCACGGCATTAACGTGTGTGCCTGCACGAACCAGAGTGCCATCGAAAACGGGAGTACGCGATGTCGTCGCCGTGCAAATAATATCCGCCTCACTGATCGCCTCGAACGACGATGCGGCAATCCGCACATCCTGCGGAATTCCCTCGCGCCCACGCAGCTCGCTCGCGAACGATTCTGCGGAATCGCGCGTGCGGCTGAACAAATTGACGCGCTGTAACTTCCGCACGGACGCGACCGCTTGCAGTTGCGTGCGCGCCTGTACCCCCGCGCCGAAAATCGCGACGGTCGAGGCATCTCGCCGCGCCAACACATCCGTCGCCGCGCCGCTCACCGCGCCGGTGCGCAGCGCCGTAATCGACCCGCCTTCGATCAAGGCGAGCGGCTGCCCTGTCTGGGGATTCACCACTATTACGACGGCGTGAATCAAAGGCAAGCCCCGCGCGGGATTATTATTGTGAATCGAAACAATTTTCACCGCGAGCGCCTCGCTGCGCGCGAGATACGCAGGCATAAACAAGGTCGTGCCCGCATATTTTTCAATCACGATAGGCACACGCAGCGGCACGTTAGCTTGACTGTTGGACAATTGCGCGAATGCGTCTTTCATCGACTCGACCGCTTCGCGCATCGTAATCGCATTTCGTACATCCGCGTGGGAGAGAATTCGCATTTTGGCTCCGAGTAAGAGATGCGTCGATTGTAGTCGAATCGCACGCGCACGGCAAGCAGCCGGAGAAGCGAAAGGCAAAGTGGGGAGCAATTATTCAAGTTTCACTTATCACTCATAAGCTTTATCAACGTTCCTAGCAGCACCCTCGCGCCAAGTTCAATATCCGCGTCGCTCGTCGCCTCGCGCGGGTCGTGACTGATGCCTCCGATACTCAACACGAAAATCATTCCGGTCGATGCAACCGTGGCGAAGTGCGCGGCATCGTGCCCCGCGCCGCTTGGCATCTGCCGCGCATCAATTTTCAATTCTTCGCAGACGCTCGCGCTCGCCTCCAAAATTTTTTTTGAGAGATGAATCGGCTGTTCGTCCGCGAGCACATCGGCGTTGAAAGTGATCCCGCGCGCCTCCGCGATTTCCCGCGCGGTGTCAAGGATCGCGCGCATGGCTTCGTCCTTCGCTTGCGCGTCAATCCCGCGAATATCCACAGCCATTTCGACTCGACCCGGAATCACGTTCACCGACCCCGGCTCGACCTTCACGACGCCGACCGTCGCGACGATACTGCACTCTGCCCGCTTCTTCGCAATTTTTTCTACCGCCACAATCACCTCGGCGGCGGCAACGAGCGCGTCGCGGCGCATATTCATCGGCGTCGTGCCCGAATGATTTTGCTCGCCGATGAACGTCAGCATGAGCCGCGTGGGCGCGGCGATCGCGGTGACCAGACCAATTCGCGTGCGCGTTTTTTCGAGCACCGGTCCTTGCTCGATATGCAGTTCGACGAACGCGCGGTGCCTGGAAAAATCGCGGCGGGACTCGCGAATCGCTTTTTGCGCGGATTGCCGCACGTCAACTTCGCTCGACGGAATTGGCGTACCCGTTTCCCACGCGCTCAATTCCGCTATCGCCTGCGCCAGTGTTTTGCCGGACGCGTCGCGCGCCAACAATTCTGAATCGTCAATCGCGCGCCCGGTCATCACGCGACTGCCAAAGCCGTAGCCTCGACCGAACCGCGCCGACTCTTCCATCACAAAGCAAATCACTTGCAAGCTCGCGCGCATTCTTGAATTTTCCGAGAGCACGCGCGCACATTCAATCGCGGCGAGAACGCCAAGCACACCGTCGAGTTTGCCCGCATTCGGCACGGTGTCAATGTGCGAGCCGGTCGCGACAATCGGCGCGTTCGGCTCCGCGCTCGCGAGAGTTCCAATAATGTTTCCGACCGAGTCACGCTCGACTTGCATGCCGGCGTCGCGGATCCACTGCTCCAAGAGTTGCCGAGCGTGATAGTCCTCGCGCGAGAATGCTAGGCGCGCGACGCCGCCCGTTTCGAGCGCGCCGATCTGCGCGAGTTGGTTAACCTTTTGCAGCACACGCGCAACTTCAATCTGAGACAATAGTTGAAGGTCGTTCACAATAAAAACCGCAAAGGACGCAGAGAAAAAATTTACTCTGTGCTCTTTGCGTTCTCAGCGGTAGAATCTTAGA
>JBBSHK010000325.1:0-4382 GCA_038253185.1 Anaerolineae bacterium
CCGGATAGGTATTCGCCGGACTGACCATCACGAGCGGACCGGCGGCGCCGAGGATCGGGATCGATAGTTTGGCTGCGCCGGAGTTGTAGGTGCCGATGTAGGCGAGGATTTGGGGATCGGCGGCGGCTTTGTTCGCGTTGGCGGTTTCGACCGCGGGATCCCATTTGCCGAGCGCCGCGCTGGAATCATCGAGGTGCTGGAATACAATCGTATAGTTGCCGGACTTGGCGCCGTGATCGTCGAGCGCTTGTTGCAGCGCATTGATCATCGTGTCGGTCTGCGATTTCGCGCCGCCCTGCTCCGGCAAGCTTGAAACAATCTTGATCGTGCCGCCGGATGCCTGTCCACCACCACCGGTGCTCGGACCCGCCGCGCCGCCGCACGCGCTTACCGCGATTGCCAGTGCGACGACCAATGCAGCAATCAAGACCCATTTAGTTGACTTCATCTTCTTCTCTCCTCCTAAAATTTTCAAACCGTTGGGTACCGCGATCAACCTTTGCATATCAAGATTTGTAAGGAGGAGGGATGCCACCCTTTCCTTCCACGCGGTTAATTTGCGTCTTACCGAGCCAATTAGTGGCGCTTCACCTCCATGCGTGCATTTTAGATTTGCAAGTGGGGAATCAAGACTAGAATTTTAGAGTGTCGATTTGCCACGCGTGTGCAAATTCTAAAAACAAGTTATACGAAACAGGCAGCCGAAGCGATTGGGGGATTCAACTTGGGCTGCCGGGAAGATGCGCCAATTATAGAGCAGGTAAATTGGTGTGTCAAGGAGCCGGCGAAAGTTGGAGGATGGAAATTGGAAGTGGGAAGTTGGAGGTTCGAGGTTGGAAGTTGGAAATTGGAAATTAGAAGTTGGAAATTGGACGTTGGAAGACTTCCTATCTCCAATCCCTAATCTCTAACCTCCAACCTTCAATTCTACACTTCGCCCAAATAGGACTTGCGTACGAGTTCGTTTTGTCTCAAGCTCTTGGCGTTATCGCTCAAGATGATTTCACCAGTTTCAATCACATAGCCGCGGTTCGCGACGTCGAGTGCCTTGGCGGCATTTTGTTCGACCAACAAAATCGTCGTGCCTTCGCGATTCAGCTCGCGAATGATGCTAAAAATCGTTTCGACCAACACCGGCGCGAGTCCCATCGAGGGCTCGTCAAGCAATAGCACACGCGGGTGCGTCATCAGCGCGCGTCCCATCGCGAGCATCTGCTGTTCGCCACCGGAAAGCGTGCCACCGGCTTGAGTCCGGCGTTCCGCCAAACGCGGGAACAATTGGAAGACATGGTCCAGATCGCGCTTGATGCCGTCCTTGTCCTTGCGCGCGTACGCGCCCATCTCCAAATTTTCCATCACGGTCAGCCGCGGAAAAATTTGGCGTCCTTCGGGCGATTGCCCCACGCCTTTGGAGACAATCAAGTGTGGCGCGATCCCGTCGATGCGCTCACCTTCCAGCACAATCGACCCGCGGCGCGGATGGATCAAGCCCGAAATGGTCTTGAGCGTCGTCGTCTTGCCCGCGCCATTCGCGCCGATCAAGGTCACGATCTCGCCCTGCTCAACAGTGAGACTGATTCCTTTCAGCGCGTGGATGTGCCCGTAATAGCTGTGAACCTCGTTGACTTCAAGTATTGGCATAAATAAATGTCCAATGGTGAATTGTGAATGATGAATGGTGAAGTTGCATTCATCATTTATTGTTGTTACGCCGCTTGTGTCTCCTGTCCGTACTCTTTGCCGAGATAGGCTTCGCGCACCCGCACATCCTGCTGCACTTGTTGCGGCGAACCCTCGGCGATCTTTTCACCAAAGTCGAGCACAGTGACGTACTCTGAAATCGTCATCACGACTTTCATCTGATGCTCGATCAAAAGGATCGTCAACTTGAGATCATCGCGCAGCTTGCGAATAAAGTCCACCATCCCCGCCATCTCACTCGAATTCATGCCCGCGGTTGGCTCGTCGAGCAGCAACAGTTTTGGCTCCGTTGCGAGCGCCCGCGCGATTTCCAGACGCCGCTGATCACCATACGCGAGATTTTTCGCGAGCAGCGTGGACTTGTTACGCAGACCGACATAGCGAATCAGTTCACGCGCGCGTTTCTCCGCGTGTTCCTCTTCATCGCGCGTTTTCTTATTCCGCAGCAGCGCGCCGATGACGCCCGCATGCAAACGCGCGTGTTCGCCCACCATCACGTTTTCGAGCGCGGTCATATTGCTGAACAGCCGAATGTTTTGGAAGGTGCGACCGATCCCGCGCGCGGTGATCTGGTTGGGCTTGAGTCCGACGATGGGCTTGCCATCAAAGAGAATAGTCCCTTCCTCAGGACGGTAGTAACCGGTCACGCAATTGAAAAAGGTCGTCTTGCCCGCGCCGTTCGGTCCGATGAGACTCACAATCGAACCTGCATCAATGGAGAAATCGACCTTATCCACGGCGACGAGTCCGCCGAACCGTTTGGTAACTTGCTTGGCTTCGAGTAGTGGCATAGTGGCTCCGCCCTTGATTTCGGCTTTCGAATTGCGGATTGCGGATTGTTGCACTTGTAAGCGAGCGCCGCAATCTGCATTCCGCAATCGTCAGTGAAGTATCTTGCTCAAAAACATTTTCATCCGTTCGTTACGCGGGCTGTCAAAGATTTCGGCAGGTGTACCTTCCTCGACGATTTGTCCTTCATCCATAAATATGATGCGGTCGGCGGCGGCGCGCGCAAAACCCATCTCGTGCGACACGACGATCATCGTCATTCCTTCGCGCGCCAGCTGCAGCATCACGTCGAGCACTTCTTTGATCATCTCCGGGTCAAGCGCGCTGGTCGGCTCGTCGAAGAGCATAATTTTTGGATTCATCGCGAGCGCGCGGGCGATGGCGACGCGCTGCTGTTGTCCCCCGGACAATTGCGCGGGATACGCGTTCGCTTTTTCGGGAATACCGACTTTGCTCAACAACTCGCGCGCGATGCGTTTACTCTCCTCCGCGCTGCGTCGGCGTACTTTTTCCTGCGCGAGGGTAATATTCTGCAAGGCGGTCAGATGTTGAAAGAGATTGAATTGTTGAAACACGATGCCGACTTCGGCGCGCACGGCATTAATATTCTTGCCTGAATTATTGACGGGAATATTGTCGACCATGACCCGACCTTTGTCAATGGATTCGAGACCATTAATGCAGCGCAGCAAGGTCGATTTGCCTGAGCCGCTCGGACCGACAATGACGAGCACCTGTCCCTTGTTCACCTGAGTGGTCACACCGCGCAGCGCATACACGCTGCCGAAATGTTTATGCACGTCCTCGATGCTAATGAAAGGCGCGGCGGTGTGGTCAGTCATCTTCTGGTCGAACGATGATAGTTTGATCACAGTCGCTCACGCGCCGCGCTCGACGCCGCCGAGCCGATTCTCAAGTCCCTTGACCGCCAGCGAAAGTAAAATCGTCATCGTCAGATAAACGAAGGCGAGTGAATTATAAGTTTCGGGATAACGGAACGAGGCAGCCGCGTACAGGCGCGCCTCCTGCGTAACATCGCGCACGCCGAGCACCGAGACGAGCGACGAATCTTTTAACATTGAAATGAAATCATTGCCGAGCGGCGGCAGCACACGGCGCACGGCTTGGGGCAGAACGATGTAGCGCATTGACTGCGCGTAGCTCATCCCCAAAGAACGCGCGGCTTCCATCTGCCCTTTACCGACGGCTTGAATGCCCGCGCGAAAGGTTTCTGCTTCAAAGCCGCCGTACGCGAGCGCGAGCGCGATGATCACGCGCCACAGCATATCCACATTTTGCGATGAGACTTGAGTGAGAGCATTGTCTGCGCCGAGCACCGGCGCGAGTCCCCCACCAATCAAATTGAGTAGAGCGACCAGCGCGGGCGTGACCACGAACGCGACGTAAAAAATCTGGACGAGGATCGGCACGCCGCGAATGATTTGGACGTAGAGCGTAGAAAGATTGAACAGAATTCTATTTTGCGAAACGCGACCGAGTCCGGCGATCAAGCCGAGCACGATTGCCGCGGCGTAGGCGGTAGCGGTGACGAGCGTCGTCGTGACGATGCCATTCACCAATCGCGCAAAGATCACGGAGTAGGTGCTGTTCGCGCTGAATTGAAAGACGAGGAAAATTCCGGCGAGCAGAAGCAGCAGCAGCCACCACGGCAACTGTGACAGGCGATTGACGAATCGCCCCTGGGTGGAATGGACCGTACCGGTGGTTGCGGTCATTATCGGAGAGAGGGGAAAGCACTCTGACGCGAAATACTTTCGCGCGAAAATATTTTCGCAGAATACTTTCCCCTCAAGCTTATAGACAACACAGATTAAAGTCGTAGTATGTCGGTCGATGTCATTTCGAGCGGAGTCGCAGATACCTTTAGGTGC
>JBBSHK010000326.1:0-4378 GCA_038253185.1 Anaerolineae bacterium
AAAGTGGACGCCACGCGCAAGGGCAAAGGCGGCGGTGGCGGCGGAGGGCGCGGCGGCGGGAAAAATGGCGCGAAGGATGGAGCGCGCGGCGCGCGGAATTTTCTCTCGAATATGAATGCGGCGGACAAGATCGACGAGGCGATTGACAATTTTTCCGATTTCGCCAAAGAACAGAATCTGCAAATCTCGTACCAACTCTTGCTCATCACCGCCATTTCCGTCCTGCTCTTTTCTTTCAAGGTCGTCAAGATTCTGCCCGGCATTCCGTTTGCTTCGGGTCAACGTCTCACGGTTATCATCCCACTCTTGTTCCTGGTCGCGGTGCGCGCCCGCGGTTGGTCGGCGACCCTTACGGCGCTCAACTTTGGAATCCTGACGATGATCTTTGGGCAGCAGGGACAACTCGGCATCGTCGAACTTTTTCGGGTGGCATTTCTCGGCGTGCTAATTGATCTCCTGCGCCGCACGCTCGTCCAGCGCGGCTTTTTTTTGCTCGCCTGGGTAACGTTTCTCGGTGGACTGATGGGGCTACTGTACGGTTTATTCGGCGTGGGCTTGGCGACCCTGTTCGGTGTGCCGAATATTCTGTTTTTATTTTCCGCGCCACGATTTGGCTTTAATGCCTTTTTCGGCGCGCTGTCAGGACCGCTCACCTTTTATCTGGTATCCAATCGCTCGACTCGGGCGAAGCACGAAAATACAATTCTACCATCCAAGGAGGAGGGAGTCACACAACTAGAGTATGAAAACATCAAAACGATCTGAGGATACGCGCAAGCACATCCCCTCGCGCTTGAAAGGCGCGACACTGATCGAGCGCGGGCTGCTGCGCGGCACACGCAACGAACCCGTTCGACTCTTGCCTACTCTGAACATCGTCAAGATCGGCGGACAGAGTATGATCGACTACGGACGCAGCGCGGTCTATCCGCTGGTGGAAGAAATTTTGGAAGTACGGCACAAGCACAAGATGCTGCTCGTCACCGGCGGCGGCACCCGCGCGCGGCACGTCTATGACATCGCCCTCGATCTGGGACTCCCGACGGGGATGCTGGCGACGCTCGGCGAGCAAGTCGCGAATCAAAACGCGATTATGTTGTACGGCTTGCTCGCGGCGCACGGTGGCGTACGCCTGGCGAAAGACCAGATGGACGAATTGCCGCAATATCTCGCGAGCGAGTTTATTCCAATCGTGAACGGAATGCCGCCCTATCATTATTGGGAGCCGCCGCCCGACGTGGGCAGCATTCCGGCGCACCGCACCGATGTCGGCGCGTATCTGATTGCCGAAGTAATGGGCGCCAAGAGCATGATCTTTGTCAAAGACGAGCGCGGACTTTATACGGATAATCCGAAAACCAATCGCAAGGCGAAATTCATTCCAAAGATCGAAGTGAATGAACTTTTGGAAATGGACCTGCCGGATTTGATTGTCGAACGCCCCGTCTTGCAAATGATGCTCAAAGCTCGTTTTGCGCGTCGCATTCAAATTATCAACGGTCACGAAAAAGGCAACCTGACTCGCGCGTTGGACGGCGAGGACGTCGGTACGGTCATTTACGTGGACGCAAAGTAGAGACGATTGGGCGAACCGTTTCTATCGCGCGGAATAAATTTCGCGCAAATTCTGTTTGTCAACTCATTTCAAAAACCCGATTCAGTTCGGGAGAACGAGTCAAACTCACAAAGCGCAGCGCAAGTTTCCATCAAGAAATTTCATTTTTGAAATGAGTTGGTGATAAGATAGGGCTTGCCATGGTTGGCAGCCCTATCTCTTTGGTGTGAGGAATGAATGAACACTCGAATCGAACGAATCAAGATTTTTATGGGGATGGTCGTCGCCGCTTTCGTTTTGCTTTTTGCGCTCGCCGCCTGCTCTGAGTTCAAGCTTTCGCTCGGAGCAAAACCAACCGACGTGCCCGAGGGGCAGCAAGGTCAAGGACCAGGACCGGGGCAAGGCGACAACGAACCGACCGATCATCCGCCCATTGTCGACGTGGTCGTGGATGGAAAAACGCTCAAAAGTTTGAGCTTTGACGAATTGAAAAAAATGGGGCAGCCGCTGCCCAAGAACATCGCGCGTTTTCAAGACCAGACGGCGGTGCCTCTCGCGGAGGTGTTCAAACAGGTCGGCATCAGCAAGGCAGAAAAAGTACAGTTCGCCGGCAGCGAAGGCGAGCAAATAGAATTCTCGTGGAAGGACGTGACCGAAGACGCAGAAAAATTCTATCTCGTTTCGCGTCACGGACCGTATTGGAAATTGACGCGCAGCGAGGGCGAGGTGAACCCGCGCAGTTTCGTACTGCGCGTGCTGTTCACCATCAATGTCTTTACCCAAAAAGACGCGGCGGGCAATTCTCCCACGGTCGCGCCCAATCCCGCGTTCACTTGCGCCAACACGACGGTGTACACGGATTACGCGCTGGCGTTGGCGAACGCGGAGAACATTTGCATTTTGAATCTCGCGAACCAAGGGCTGACGGAAGTGCCGCCGGATATTTACAAATTGAAATATCTCACGACGTTGTATCTCGGTCACAACCAGTTGAAAGAAGTACCGCCGGTCGTGGGCGTGTTGGGAAATCTCACGACGCTGAATCTTGACAGCAATCAGCTCACCGAAATCCCGCCCGCGCTCGGCGCGCTGCGCAAGTTGAAACAACTCAAGCTGGGACGCAACCAACTGACAGAGATACCACCGGAGCTCGGCAGTCTGCAAAAGCTGGAGCATCTGGAGCTGGACAATAATCAACTCACCGAACTTCCGCCGGAACTGGGCAATTTGAAAAGTCTCGCCGAGCTGGAGGCAGAAAATAACAAGCTGACGCAACTGCCCGCCGAATTCGCGAATCTGAAAAACCTAAAGAGCGCGGGCTTGGGCGGAAATAATTTTTCGGAGGCGGAAAAAGTCAAGATCAAGCAAATGTTTCCGAATGCCCAGGTCGAATTCTGATCTGCGCGCCTCCCGCATTGAGCGACAGCAGCTAGCGAATCAGAGTGCGCGTGAATTGCTTCGCGCGCACTCTTTAGTTTCGCGCGGAATCTTTTCGACGGACAAACTCCTATTGACACCCCTCGCGCGGCTGTGCTATACTTTTGCGCGTCGGGTAAAATCGCTCGACAAATTTTGTCTCGTCTCGGAGGAGGAAATATGCTTCGCTTCATTCGCCCGCTGCGAGCGCACACGCGGCTCGCCAGTTCCCTGCTAATCATTCTCGCGCTCATCGTCGCCGTTACCGTCGGTCTAGCCGCGTACAATCTGGCAACCGCTTCGCCGGACACGGTTACGACACAGACGCTCTATGGCGCCGGGCGTCCCGCTAATCCGTACACTGATTCTGTTCTTTACGTGTTGAACCCGTCGAATGGCGCGGTCTTGCACACCATCGGTCCGATGGGCGCGATCATCACCGGTCTCGCCGTCGATCCAACCTCCGGCATTATGTACGGCGTGACGGGTGACGAAATTGCCCCGTACTGCACGCTGGTCACAGTGAACAAGAACACTGGCGCCATCACACCGGTCGGACCGGAGACACAGGGCTGCCCGATGGCGGACATTGCCTTTGACTCGAACGGAGATCTGTTCGGTTTTAGTGGAAGCAGCCCGCGTACGGTTTACGCCATCAACAAGCATACCGGCGCGACGACCTCTCTGCCCGACGGCAGCACGACCGTCAGCGGCAATGAAGGTAACGGTATTGCCATCAAGCCGGGAACCAACCGGGTTTTTGTAGCACCCGATAACGCTGATGGGAAACTCTACACGATGACTTACCACAGTCAGATCCTTTCGGCGGTGCAGTTGCACGGTGGACCCAACGCCTGTGGAAGCATAGGTATTGAGTCTATTAGCGCGCTAGAGTTTAATTCTGCCGGAACGCTCTATGGCTCCGTATTCGACGAGAACTGCTCATACAGCTCCGGACGACCGTCATGGCTGGTGATCATTGACCGGTTCAGTGGGTCGATCCGAGTTCTCGGTCCGAGTGCCAAGACACTCGACGCGATTGCTTTCGATCCGCCGTCGCACTAGGTTGTGTTGACAAATCTTCAGAGTCTCGTCTGACCAATTCCATTTCTGGCTCTGTACATATTGGAATCAAAGAGACCTCGTAAAATTTTACGAGGTCTCTTTTTTTGCGAATGGACGTTGGGGACTGGTCAAGACCGAAGAGATGAGATCGTCAATGCGAAGTGTCGCGAACCCAAAGCATTCGCAGGCGATGAAGTAATCCAGGACTTGGGAGAGGACTTTGTGGCACATCCGACGTGCCATCGCGGGACTAGGCTCGCAATGACATTTCAGCTAATGCCTCTGCGAGTTTGACCACGCCTAAAAGCTCCTAACAAAACGTGTGCCGAATCAATCAACTGT
>JBBSHK010000327.1:0-4366 GCA_038253185.1 Anaerolineae bacterium
AATGCTTCAGCTCCGCCAGCAAGCGACTCTTACCTAACCCCGCTTCGCCGATGATCGAAATAATTTGCCCGCGCCCGTCGAACAATTCATTCATGCGCGCTTTCAGAGTATCGAGTTCGCGTTCGCGTCCGACCATCGGCGAGGCGAGACCTTGAATGCCGCGCGCCGATTCGGGCGTCGCCTTGCGACCGAGCACGCGGTACGCCTGCACCGCCTCTGCCTTGCCTTTTAATTCCAAGCCGCCGAGTGATTCGAGATCAATCGCGTGGCGCACGAGGCGCGCGGTATTTTCGGAAATCACAATCGTGCCGGGCGCGGCGCTCGTTTCCAAACGCGACGCAAGGTTGATCGCATCGCCCATCGCGGTATATTCCACGCGCAAATCGCTGCCGACTTCGCCGACGACGACCAAGCCAGTGTTGATGCCGACGCGCACGCCGAACCCTGTGACGCCGCGCGTCTTTTTCAATTGCGCCGCGTACTCGGGCATTTTTTCTTGAATCGCGAGTCCCGCCAGCACCGCGCGCACCGGATCATCTTCATGCGCGATCGGCGCGCCAAAGAACGCCAGAATCGCGTCGCCCATCAAGCGCGCGAGCGTGCCTTCGTAGCGATACACCGGCTCGATCAAAATATCGAACGCGCCGTTCATGATTTCCATAATCTCTTCGGGGTCGCGTTCCTCGCCGAGCGCGGTCGAACCCTTCACATCGCAAAACAAGATCGTGACGATGCGCCGCTCGCGTTCCGCTTGACCGCCGCGCGACTTTAATAATCGCTCCGCGAATTCTTTGGGCACCAAGCGTTTGAGCCGCGCGAGCTGTGGGTCTTCTTGCGGCTGCCCCAGCACAAAGCCGCAGTTGCCGCAAAATTTCGCGTTCGGCGAAACTGGCTGTCCACAGTTCGGACAGGATTTCGTCAGCTTGAAACCACAGTTCTCGCAGAATTTGAGAGTGTCGGCGTTTTGATGTTTACAATTTGGACAAGTAATCATATTCCATAGCCTCCAGGCGCTCACCACATTTTATGCAGAGCTATTCCCGCTCGCGTAGCCGCCTCGATAACACGCGCATCACGGCGAGAGATACTTCGGGGCGGTCGCGCAGGATGGTTCGAAACGGCTGCGCGTCGATGACCAGCGCGCGCACTTCGCCCGCTGCGCAGACGGTGGCAGAGCGCGGCGCCGATTCAATAATTGCCATTTCGCCGATGCATTCGCCTTCGCCGCGTGTTGCCAAATATTTTTCGCTGCCGTTCGAGCCTTTGGTCACACGCATCTGACCGGAGGCAATCACGTACAGCTCATTGCCCTCATCGCCCTCGCGGAAAATGGTCGCGCCATTGGGATAAAACTGCTCGCGCGCAATGTCTGAAATTTGTTTCAGATCGTCGGGCGAGAGCTCGGCAAAGAGCGGCACCTCGCGCAGCAGCAAAATTCGTTCGAGCGACGAAACGGTTTGCAAAGTCTCCATCGGCACCACCTCACCCAATTCGATTAGCGTCTCATGCGCGGCTTCGCGCGGCAACGGTTCTGCATCCTTGAGCAACACTCTCAAGTTCGGGGTCAATTCGCGCATACCCAATTCCGCCGCGGCGCGTGCCGCGAGAGCGCGCAGCCAACCATCTCTTTGTGCAAGTAAATGGGCGACTGCCTCAACGGGCGTTATCGCCGCTTCGCCCAGATTACGCTTCTCCAGTATAGGGGCATCCAACAGTGGAATTATTTCGCGCGCCATTTCTTTATTGCCGACCGCTTCGAGCGCCTCGACCGCCGCCGCGCGCGTTTCAGAATTGCGCTCTTTCAAACTCTTGCGGACAAGTTCAATCGCCTCGCGGTGTCCGAGCAAGCCAACGGTCTTGACCAACCGCTCTTCGCTCTGCCCGGCGCGCGTGTCCAATAATTCGCCCAGCAGTTTCGTTACGCGCCCGCGGCGTGGAATCGCGACCGCGAGCTCACGCCAGTTGCGCGCCTGTTCAATCTCGCGACGCGCATACTCGTGCAGCGGCTGTAATAATTTCGGATCGTCCGCGTCGAGCGCGTCGAGCGCGGCTGCGGGCGCGCGGTCGCCGCCCTTTTTCAAAATTTCCAAAAGTCGCGGCGTGGCGCGTGCGCCAAATGCTTTGAGCGCGCGCGCCGCTGCTGACGAAACGGTTGGGTCGGGATCGGCGAGGCAGTGGAGCAAGGGCTCAATCGCATTTTCATCTTTCGACTCTGCCAACGTCTCGCACGCCGCGCGGCGCACCATTGGCGATTCATCGCGCGTCGCGTTCACGACCGGCGCGAGATTGAACGCTATTCCATTCGCCCCATCGGAATGCGCGCGCTCTATTTTTTCGAGCGCCTCTAATGCGAGCACGCGCGTGTCCGCGTTCGGCGCGTTCAGCAAATCTTCGAGCGTGGCGCGCGCCTGTTCCGCATTACCGCATTCCGCGAGCGCGAAGGCTGCCGCCGCGCGCACGCGCGGCTCTGGATCGTGCGAGACGGTATCCAGCATCGCTAAAAACTCGCGCGTTCGTTCCGTCTGAATTTTCGGCAGCACCTCCAGCGCGCAGGCGCGCACATTCGCGTCGGCATCATTCAACCGCTGTGCGACCGCGTCGGCGGCAGCACGCGCCTCAAGCTCACCCAACGCGCGCACCGCCGCGAGGCGCACTTCAGGATTCTGGTCGTCGAGCGTGCTTATGAGATTCGGCACGGCGGACTCTGCTCGCATACGCGTCAACATTTCGACGCCGAGGCGACGCGTCGAGGGACGCGGGTCAGCCAGCGCGGCGACGGCGACGCGAATCGCCGTGGCGTCTCCACGGAACCGCGCGAATGCCCGCGCGGTTCCACCAAAGACTTCATAGCGACCGGCGCGCAAGGCTTCGACCAACGCTTCACCGTAGGCTCGGCGCATCTGCCACACGAGGTACGCACACGCCAGCGCGACCACCATTCCCATCCCGAAAATTTGCGTTCGGGTCAGCACCGTCTGACCCAGAATCAAAAGCACGCCGGACAGCACGGTCCCGATTTGCGCCGATACTGCCGCGTCAAATCCGAGGACGTGAACTCGACGCTCAGACGGCGCGACATTGTAAAGCGCGTTCCACGCCGGGTTCCACACTCCGCCGAATACGACGGTCTGCGCCAAGCGCACGACGATGGCGGTCAGCAGCGAAAAACTCAGCGCCCACAAGATGAACCCGCCGAGATAAACCAGCGGCATAATCAGGACGGCGCTGACGATTCCCAAGCGCACGTAGAGGCGATTGGCGAACAAGAGCGAGACGATGAAAGTGAGGGCGGTCGCCGCCGCGGAAAAGAGACCGAGAAACCCCGCGACCTCCGCCTCGTTCGCGAAGGAAATCGTAACGATGCGGCTGAAAGGAAATGAGACCGAAAAATATAAAATCGAGAACAGCACGGAAGCAAACGCGATCAGCAGCAGCATCCGCGAATGCCGCACATAATTAAAGCCGTCGCGCAGGTCGGCGAACACGGGCGCGCGTTTAGCGAGTCGCGTCACGGGCTTGAAAAACTGCCGCGCGATCCAATAGGTCAGCGCGACACCCAGGAACAACAGCGCGGCGCACAACACCAGCAGGTTCTCGGTCCCCAGCACGAGCGCAAGCGAGCCGGTGGTCAAGTTCCCTAAAAGACTGCCAAAAATTCCGCCACTGATAAAAATCGCGTACAGCCGTCGTGCCTGTCGTGTATCCGTCACCTCGCCCGCGACATGCCACACCTGTAACGCGAGGATCGTGCCAATCACATTCACGCTCAACCAGAGCGCCGGATAAAAAAGCGGTAGGTCGAATACCAACGCGGCTCGCTCGAGCAGGATGATCGCGGCAAAGATGAGCGCGGCGGTGACGTACGAGATTTGTGGGGCGAGGCGACCGAGCGCGGCGGTGTATGAAACGGTGACGACGAAGGTGAGCGCGCCGAGCGCCAAAAACATATACGGTAAAAATTGCACGCCGAAGCGGAGAAAAAATAGGGCGTCCGCGGCGTTCGCGCCAATAGCTTGCGCGCCCTGAATGAGAGCGAACAGCGCGGAGACATACGCGACCAATTTGACTTCGCTCGCGCGAACTTGAAGCAACGATGTGAGACGCCGAGCCAACATGATTTTACGAGCAGCGCGCGTTATCCGAGTGAATGGGACCGATCCGGGGATTTGGTTGCAACTGGTTTCAAAACTGAAATGACGCAGCGCCTTTTGTCGCCACGCGATTACGTTTCTTCAGAATGATACGGAGATACCCAATGTGCAACTCTTTTTGTCATTTCGAACAAAGTGAGAAATCTCGATGCGCCTCACGCTGAGATTTCTCGTCGCAGACTGCGCTCCTCGAAATGACAGTTGAAAACGCGAAT
>JBBSHK010000328.1:0-4358 GCA_038253185.1 Anaerolineae bacterium
AGCCAATCGCGCTCGCGCTGCGAGTGATGGGGCAGGTGCCTTTTATGTGGCAGTCGCCGAACGGCTATCCCGATGTCGCGAGCGCGTGGATCAATTCAAACAACTTGCTCGCGCGCTGGAACCTCGCGCTCGCGCTGGTGTCGAACCAAGCGCCGGGGATGACTATTGATCTCGACGCGATGATGAAAAACGCGAACGTGGGAAGTTCGCCCGCAGCGGTTGTGGATTTTTGGACACAGAATATTTTACATCGCGCGATTCCCGATGCCGACCGCGCGCAGTTAGCTTCCTATCTAAGTGGCGACACGTCGAAGGACAGGACGGCGAATCTCGTCGCGCTGATTCTCTCGTCGCCACATTTTCAATACCGATAATTTTGTGGTAGGGGCAACTCTTGTGGTTGCCCAATGCGGGGCGACCACGCAGGGTCGCCCCTACGAGAAAACGGAGGATTAAAATGTTTGACACCATCAAGCGACGCGAACTTTTGAAAAAGAGTGGAGTGCTGGCGATGGGGATGATGGCGTGGCCCGCGTGGATGCCGCGCGTCGCTCTCCGCAGCAATGATGTGCCATCGAAAGGCGATACCCTCGTTGCGATCTTTATGCGCGGCGGCGCGGACGGATTGAATATCGTCGTGCCTCACGGTGACAAGGATTATTACGCGCACCGCGACACGCTCGCCATCGCGCAGCCGAAAGCATCCAACGGCAGTAGCGCGCTCGACCTGAACGGATTCTTTGGACTACATCCCAAACTCCGTCCGCTCAAAGAATTGTACGACCAGCGCGTGCTCGCGGCAGTGCACGCCACCGGCTCACCCGATCCGACGCATTCGCATTTCGACGCGATGGATTATATGGAGCGCGGCACGCCCGGCGAAAAGCAAATGGCGACCGGCTGGATTGGTCGTCACTTGCAAGTAAAAGCGTCCGACAACAAATCCCCGTTTCGCGCGGTGGGTCTCGGCACGATTGTGCAGCAGAGTTTGCGCGGTCCGATTCCGGCAATCGCGTTGCAATCTATCGCGGACTTTCACCTGCGCGGCGACAAGACCGAACTCGACAAAATTCAGCAGACGATTGCGTCGCTGTACGAGGGTGGGGATTTTATTGAGGTCGAGGGACAAGAGACGCTCGACGCGATGAATCGGCTCGCGAAAATCGCGAATGGAAAATATTCGCCCGCGAACGGCGCGCAGTATCCGCAAGGTTATTACGGTCAGGCGCTTTCGACACTGGCGCAATTGATCAAAGGCGAGGTGGGCGTTGAAGTCGCGGCGGTGGACATTGGCGGATGGGACACGCACCAGCAGCAGGGCGGTGATGATGGACAGATGCCGCGACTGCTCGAAGAATTCGCGAACGGCTTGCACGCGTTCTACACCGACTTGCAAGACCGGATGAAAAATATTACGGTCGTCACGATGAGCGAGTTCGGACGACGCGCGCAAGAAAATTCATCGCACGGCACCGATCACGGTCACGGCAACGTGATGTTCCTGCTGGGCGGCGGGGTGAACGGCGGCAAAGTGTACGGCGATTGGCCTGGACTCGCCGCGAGCAAACTCTACGGTCCCGGCGATCTCGCGGTGACGACCGACTTTCGCGATGTGCTCGGCGAGATTGTGCAGAACCGTTTGGGTAATTCGAATCTCGCCGCCGTCTTTCCGAATTACAGCCAATTCAAATTCCGCGGCGTGGTGCAAAAGCAAACAGCACAGCGGATCGAAATCCCGATCGGAATGGGAATACAAGTGCCGGTGTAATATTTTCCTTCATAAGAGAGCAGCGTAACATCTTTTCCTGTTACGCTGTTGTATTGTTCAAAGCTCTTGGAACAACGAGGAGGCTAACATGATTTTCGGAATCCAACTCAACTTGCTGAGCGCCATTATCGCGCTGCTCGCGGGACTCGCCATTTTTGCGTTCCCGCGCTTGCTCAATTATATCGTCGCAGCGTACCTGGTCATCATCGGACTTTTTGGAATCCTGACGTCAATCGGCGCGGTGCGTTAACGCGGCACAAACAAAAACGCGGTTGCGCTTTAATCGCCCGTCAACCGCGTTGTTAGTTCTCGAGTTCTCGATACCAAGCAATTCTTCTGTTCGGAATCGCGCGTAGCCACCAGCGCAGCGATTTGCCTTTGCCATCCATCACTTCTTGGATTTGCTCGATGCGCCGCCAGACCAATTGCGCTTCTTCCGGTTCCAAATATTTGTCGAGAATTTTTTCGAGCTGCACTGTGCTATCGAAAACGGTCGTCCACAAGCCCCAATTCTGGTTCGTAATTTTCCAGAGATAATCGCGATCAATAGTTTCCGCGTCCTCGCCGCCACTTACCACGCGATGATCGAGCAGCAGCACGATCGCATCCTGAATATCCTTCTCCGCAAAATCGAATCGCTGTAACTTGAGCAGCAGCAAATCCACGAGCGGCAGCGTAATCGGCGACAACGCGAGACGCGGCGCGAAATCGAACGAATACCCTTCGCGGAATTGCGCGTTCCGAATGTCCACATTCAGATGACCTTTGGTCAAAATCATCTGCTTGGGATTATTGCGCTGCATCGCAAAGCCGCGCGCAATGAAAAGGTCGGGCAGCATATTCCACGCGTCGCTCGCCGCCATCAGGTCGAGGTCAACGTTGGTGCGCTGGAGCTTAAGATGTGTTTCGAGACTCGGACAGCGCGCGTAAATGGCGATCCCGCCGTACACGCGCACCGTGCCGCCGCGCGCCGCCGCGTCGTTAATCACCTCGGTGGCAAGTTGAAGTTGTTCGTGAGCAGACACAAGTTCCGAGATTTCTACCATTTCCTTCCATAAAGGAAATAAGTGAAAGCAGGATCAGCTCGCAAGCTTTTTCGCGGCGTCCTCAATCGCGTTCAGCGTGAAATCAATATCCGCGTCGGTGTGCACGGTCGAGAGAAACCAGCGTCCCAGTCCGCTCGGATAAATCAAGACACCGCGTTCGCGCAATGTCTGATGCAGCACGCGAAATTTCGCGAGGTCGGCGTACTGCGCGGCGTCTCGGTACTCACGAATCGGTCGCGGCGAAAAATAAATCTGGAGGAATGACGCGACGCGTTGCACCTGCACCTCGAACCCTGCGCGCGTCAGAATTTCTTCCGCGCCGCGCGCGAGTCTTTCACTCACGCGTTCTAGTCCCTCATACACGCCCGGCTTTTCCAATTCGCCAATGGTCGCGTACGCCGCGCTCATTGCGACGACGTTCGCGTTGTACGTCCCCGCGTGCAATACCTCATCCCGCGCTACCGGTTCCATCGCCGCGCGGGTGCCGCCATAGCCCGCGACGCCGAACCCCGCGCCAAGCGCCTTGCCCAAGACTGTGATGTCGGGACGCACACCGTAAAATTCTTGTGCGCCGCCGAGCGACACGCGCAAGCCTGTAATCACTTCGTCAAAAATTAATAGAATATCATTCTCGCGCGTGAGGTCGCGCAAAAATTTCAAATAGCCGGGCGCTGGTGGAATCACGCCCGCGTTCGCCATCACCGGCTCGGTGATGATCGCCGCGATTTCGCCGCGATGATCGCGAATTGTTTTCGCCAAAGTGTCGGGGTCGTTCCACGGCTGCGTGATGACCACTCGCGCGAAATCCATCGGCGTGCCCGCGGCGGCGGGAATTGTGCGCGGCGCGGTGCGCGGTCCCAAATCTTTCAGCGCGGGATGATAGGAGTACTCGGTCGCATCGGTCCAGCCGTGATATTGCCCTTCGAACTTGATAATTTTGTCGCGACCGGTGAGTGCCCGCGCGAGCCGCACCGCGCAATGCGTTGCCTCCGAACCCGAGTTGCAAAATTTCATCAGCTCCATCGACGGCATATGCGCGCGGATTTTCTCCGCCACCTTTTGTTCCAACTCGTACGGCAGCGCGAACATCGCGCCGTATTCTGTGATCGCGTGCGCGACGGCTGCGGTGACCGCGCGCGGACGATGACCGAGAATCAGCGGACCGTGACCGAGGATATAGTCAACATATTCGTTTTCATCGACATCGTACAGCCGTGCGCCGTCACCGCGTTGGATGAAAGGAGGATTCGGCAGCCAGCCGATGGTCGTGCCGCGCGTGATGGAGGTCACGCCGCCCGCAATAGAATTTTGCGCAGTCGAAAAAAGTTCAGCGGAACGATTGGGGTTGGTCACAACGTCATTATAGTGCCAAGTTTGAATGTTAGAAAGTTAAAGGTTAGAAAGTTGTCTCTCAACCTTCTAACCTTTAACTTTACAATCTGCAACCGAATGATGGGCGAGGCAGGGCTCGAACCCGCGACTTCCTCGGTGTAAACGAGGCACTCTAACCAACTGAGCTACTCGCCCTTGAACACGCGCAATCG
>JBBSHK010000329.1:0-4342 GCA_038253185.1 Anaerolineae bacterium
GTCAGCTCAAGCAATTACAGGACGAACATTCCAGGTTGCTAAAAAAAGTTGAAAAGGCGCGTACCAAATTCGAACAGCGCAGTCGCAAGTTGCAATCGCTCGAGTCCGATATTGCCAAACTCGAGCGGCGCAGCTACGACCCGCAGGCAGAACGTCTTGGTCAGGCGAGCGATGGCGACAAGAATTTACGCCACGCGCTCTTGATCTACAATCCGAAATCGGGAGCGAAATCCAACGGCGGAGTCAAGTTGGAACAGGTCGTCGGCTGTTTGCGGACTCACGGCATCATCGCCGAAATCGGACTCAAGACCTCGGGCAAAGCTGCGCGCAAGCTGGCAAAGGAGGCGGCGGATAAAGATGAAGACCTCGTGATCGTCGCGGCGGGCGATGGCACGGTCGAGGAAGTCGCATCACAACTGGTCGGCTCGAAAACTACGCTGGGCATCGTTCCCATCGGCACGATGAATAATCTCGCGCGCGGGTTGGGCATTCCGCTCGAGCTTGACGACGCCTGCCAGTTGCTCGGCATGGGCGTCTCGCGTCAGATTGACGTGGGGCATGTCCACGCCAATGAAAAACCCGATGTCGAATATTTTCTCGAAACGGCGGGGTTTGGTCTAAGCGCGGTCGCGATTCCCGCAGGTCAAGCAGCGGAAAAGGGACGCTGGTCGGCGCTGCCGAACGCGCTGCGCAAAGTATTCGATTCCAAACCCGCATCCATTCTGGTGGAATTCGACGATGGCGAATCGATCCAGGCAAAGTCCGAAGTGGTGACCGTCTCCAACGCGCCGCTGATGGGCAACAACATTATGGTGGCGCCCGATGCCAAGATGGACGACGGCTTGCTTGACGTCGCGGTGTACGATGGGATGAGTAAAGCCGATTTGCTCAGCTACTTTGTGTCCGCCAACAGCGGCAAGCGCGCCACCAACGCCAGCGTGCGTTTTCACCGGGCGCAGCGCGTTCGCATCACCTCGGATGAACCACTCGACGCCCATTCGGACAAGGATGTGATCGACGGCAAAGAGGTGCTGGAAGAGAATAGCTCTGATTCCCAAAGCAATCGAAGTGATGGAAAAAAATACGTGCTGGAGATTGAAGTCGTGCCGCAAGCTCTGTCTGTGATTGTGGGCAAAGGGATTGCCTTGACCCTGCCCGTCGAAGTCGCTGCCTCGGTCCCGCCGCTTTCTGGTCCGCAAGCGGGAAATGGAAGTAAACCCAAGCAAGATGAAAAGGATGACAAAAAATAATCGCGACCACACGCGAATATTATTAACGCAGCCAGTATTCTCAAGAACGGGGGTTCACCTCGTTCTTTCTTTTTGCCGCGATGCGAGCCTATGCTCCTCTATCCTGTTGTCCAAAAGAAATTGGCTTGAACATTACCCTTGCTCCGCTCCACACTTGCCCTGCCTAACGGTCTGCGAATGGCAGCCTGGTTAACCTGCCTTCCTGAATGACGGAGGTTCCGTGGGCTTGACCGGTACCGGGGATGAAAGCAGACCAGGGGTACTTGCCCGGGTCGAGCAGAATAAAGACTTCTCCATTCCCGGGAATTTTGTACTGCACGTTCGCAATCGTAAAAGTGTTTTCATTCCCATAAAAGTTCTGAACGATCAAGCCGCCCTTGTCCGCGGGCAGCGGATACTTGGCGACAACCGGAGGAACCGGCGCGGTAGGAACGGCAGTTGATTTCGATGTCGGCAGTGTCGGGACCGCCACCGTTAATCTTGGAACCGCCAGCGTCAGCGTCGGGACCGCCACCGTTAATCTTGGAACCGCTAGCGTCAGCGTCTGAATCGCCGCTGGTTGCGCCATGACCGTGGCTTGCGCGGCTGGTAGCGCCAGTGGACGATTGATCTTGGACACGCGCAAATTCGTAAACGCGACCTTGCCTCCCGGGTCCTGGGTCGCGGCGAAAACTCCGAATTTCCCGATTGAGAAAGAGGCATCTGTGACCGTGTTCAACCACTGGTCATTCACATACAGCGCGAGTTGATTCCCTTGCACGACCGTCTTCAGGTGATTGATCGCGCTTCCAGGTCTGATAGCAACCGCTGCGGTTGGAGCCAGCAAAGGAATGAATTTCGAATTGCTGTAGCGATAGAGCGCATATTGACCGGATGACATCACGTCGAAAAAAGTCGGGTCGGAGCTCAAGGTCCCGCCGTGTGTGGCGATCCCATAGCTAACTTGAGTCGTCCCCGCAATAACCGCGGCATCTACCTCGATTACAAGATTGTCCTGCGGCTCTGCCTTGTACCAGGTCCAGTCGGACTGGTTGCTCTCTTTCATCAGAATGGTATAGCTCTCTCCTTCACACTTGGTGACCAGGGATAAAGTTTCCTGCTCAGGAAGGTTGCAGGGTGAAGAGAAATTATCCACGAACAGTTGAAAAGTCTGAGTGGAGGGTATGCCCGTGAGAGTCGGCGCGGGCGTTTCAGTTGCGGTCGATAGTGCGGCTATCGAGGGCGATGCTGTGGAGGCGGGTTGCACGGTCGCGATGATGGTCGAGGGCGTCGCGGTTATTTCCACTGTCTGCAAAGTTGGCGACGGCTGGGCGGTGGGCGTAGGTGTATTTGGAGTGTTAGAACATCCGATAAGCAGGATGAGCATTATTGCGATGAGTGATGAGACTAGAGCGCAAAGGCTTTTCATTTTTGCTTTTCCTAACAACTTAAAGGGCGTACAAAGGGTGAAAGAGGAATAGTCTTTAAGGTAGCGAGGGTCGGGGGTGTGCTGGTTGAAGCATGGAAGAGCCCGAGCGCCGCCGGCATCTTAACAGAAAACGATTGCCGTGTCCATAACTTTTGGTTCAACTTTCTCAAGTATTGAACGCAAGAGATTATTGCGTAATGATGGGTAAAGATATTCTTCCCATTATCGTCGGCAAAGCCATCGCGTCGAGGCTGCCGTTCCGCAGGAGTATAAAATGAAAACGCAATGTGCAACTTATTCGCGTTTTCAACTGTCATTTCGAGGAGCGCAGTCTGCGACGAGAAATCTCAGCGTGAGGCGCATCGAGATTTCTCACTTTGTTCGAAATGACAAAAAGAGTTGCACATTAGGTAATGAAAATGCCTCGCATCGAACGAGGCATTGTTTTTGGTTTTGTCACACCATTGCGCGAACTCTAATACAGATCAAACAACCGGTCAATTGCTTCTGCCAACTGCGCCAGATTCGAGACCTCGTGGACGGCGTCGAACAGTGGTTGATATTCGAGCATATCGCTGTCGCCAGTGCCCCACATTCGCGGGTCTTCGGGATTGAACCAGAGCATTTTCCGCGCGCGCTTTTTAATTTCCTGCACCGCGTCGAGCCGCGGGTTCATATAGTTGTTGCGACCGTCGCCGAGAATGATAAAGGTGGTGCGGTGATCGACCGTGTCGAGATATTCTTTGGTAAAGGTGGCAAGACTGAAACCGAGATTGGTATTGTAATAGCCCGGCTCGTTCTGCGCCAGCACCAACTCGACCGCAATCTCCGGTCGGTTCGCCGTGAACGGTTCGCTGATGTCGCGAATGTCGTCGATGAAAACGAAGGGTCGCGCTTTGGCAAGTTGGTCCTGCATTTCATAGACGAGTCGCAGCATAAATTCTGCCGCGGGTCGCACTGAAGTGGAAACGTCGCACACCAGCACAAGCTTGGGTTTTTGGTGATGAACCTTGTGTTTCAATTCAAGCGGCACGCCGCCATTCCGAAGATTCAAGCGAATCGTTTTCTTGGCGTCGAGCGTGCCGCGCTTGCCCTTTTTCATTCGCAGCGCTGCGCGTGAGCGCAAGCGCGCGGCGAGTCGGCGCACTTGTCGTCGCAATTCGGAAATGTCCGATTCGCTCAAGTTGCCGAATTTGCGATGCATCAAGTCCGGACCCTCGAACGGCTGGCGCGGATTTTGCTGCTCCGCTTGCTGCCGCGCGATTTGTTGCCCGACATAATTTTCGATCTGTTCTTGCAAGATGCCCTGATTGGCGCGAATGCGCGCGGCGAGCTCGCGCAGCGCTTCGCGGCTCATCCCCATCGCTTCGAGTTTTTCCATAAGCTGCCGGACCAGTTCTTGAAATTCCTGATCCATACCGAGCTGCCGCAACATCCGCCGCATCAACCATTGCTTCTGGTAATCTTGGCGCGCGAGCGGTACTCCCGCCTGATTGCCCATCTCGTCCATTTCTTCTTGAGATGGATTTTTGCCTTCCATAATGTACTTGAGCAATTGTTTCAACCGCTCGTCGTCGCCGAGCAGCGCGCGCAGCGCGTCTTTCAGCATCTGCGAGTCCTGTTCACTCAAGCCCTCTTGCGGATTGAGCAGGGGAGGACCGCCGCTGCCAAAATAGTAGGGAAA
>JBBSHK010000330.1:0-4316 GCA_038253185.1 Anaerolineae bacterium
CGATGGGACGAATTGAGCGGGTCTCGGACCGACTGCGCTCGTTTCTCACGATGGTATCCGCCGGCATTCTTATCTTTTTGTTTCTTGATATCTTTCACAATATTGAAGAACCGGTCGAGGGTAGTCTCAAAAATACCTTGTCCGGTCAGGCGAGCGCCGGTGAATTCTTTTCGCTGATCGGGTTGTTGGCTGTTGGTCTCGCGATCGGTCTGCTCGGCTTGGTCGCGGTTGAATCGCGCTTGATCCAGGCGAGCAAAAAATCTGGACAGCCAATTACACCGGCGCGTCTCGCCATGATGATCGCGGTGGGTCTCGGGCTTCACAATTTTTCGGAAGGTTTAGCCATCGGACAATCGGCGGGGCAAGGACATCTCGCGCTGGCGGGATTGTTGATTGTCGGTTTTGGCTTGCACAACGCGACGGAAGGATTTGGCATTGTGGGTCCACTCGCCGGCACACGACCGTCGTGGGGCTTTTTGGGTCTCGCGGGTATCGTCGGCGGCGGTCCAACTTTTCTCGGGACGATGCTTGGTTATAGTTTTATTTCCGAATCGCTCTCGGTGCTTTTTCTCGCGGTCGCAGCCGGCGCGATTCTCTTCGTGATTGGTGAGCTGTATCACGTCGCGCGGCGTCCGGGGATGAAACGCGTGGCGATGAGTGGGCTGCTCGCCGGATTCCTCATAGCGTATGCGACGGAACTGGTGTTAGTCGTTGCGGGCGCGTAAACGCAGAAGCAAAAATCTAGAGTGATGAAATGTAGGGGCGCAGCGGGTTGCGCCCCTATGCATTTTGCTCAGTTGAGGGTTAGACTGCTTTTCTCGACTCTGAATGTTCTTATGCTACATCGGTCTAGCACTCTCAAACAGGATTGAAATAACAATGCTTGAAAAACCTGATCTGCCGGATGAAAAAATCATCGCTTGTTCGCAGGATGAGTACGGACTGCACCTCATCGAAATCGCTTTCCTCCCGCTCGGAGCCGATGTGAACACAGCCGTCTACCGCGTCGTCGCCGATAATGCAACGCCGTACTTTCTAAAGTTGCGACGCGGCGTCTTTGACGAAATCAGCGTGGCGGTACCTCATTTCCTCAGAGTCCGGGGCATCGCGCAAATCATTGCTCCCGTCACGACCCGAACAAGCAAACTCTGGGCGCGCGTGGACGGCTTCACAGTAATTCTCTATCCGTTCGTTAAGGGGCAGAATGGTTTTGATACCAACCTGTCGGATCGGCAGTGGGTCGAACTTGGCATCGCTTTGAAAGGCATTCACACGGCGGTCATCCCGCCAACACTGACGCGGCATATCCCGCGCGAGAATTATTCGCCACACTGGCGTGAGATGGTAACCAAGTTCCAGGTGCTCATTGAGGAAACTGCGTTTGATGATCCCGTGGCGAAAAAGTTAGCGGTGTTCATGCGGAGCAGGCGCGATGTGATTCACGATCTGGTCGCGCGGTCAGAACGGCTCGCCCTCGCGCTTCAGAGCCGACTGCTGGAATTTTTCCTGTGTCACGCTGACATTCACGCCGCCAATATTTTGATTGCCGCCGAAGACTCGTTTTACATTGTGGATTGGGATAATCCCATCTTGGCGCCCAAAGAGCGTGACCTGATGTTTGTCGGTGCGGGTCTGGGTATCTGCGACACAACACAACAAGCAGCGCAGTTCTACCAGGGTTATGGTCAAACGGAAATCGATCCAATGGCGTTGGCGTACTATCGTTACGAGCGGATCATTGAAGATATTGCCGCCTTTTGTGAGCAACTATTCTTGACCGACGAAGGCGGAGCAGACCGCGAACGAGCGCTGCATTATTTTGTTTCTTCATTTCTGCCCAACCATGTCGTAGATATCGCGTACAAATCCGAGGCGAGGCTGAACGAGCCGCAAGAGAAAGCTGGCTTCTCGGAGAAGCCAGCTTTCTAATTTCAGGCGTCGTAATACATAAAGAATTCGTACGGATGCGGACGTAATCTCACCGCGTCCACTTCTTTCTTCCGCTTGTATTCGATCCACGTTTCCAAAACATCGCGCGTGAAGACATCGCCCCTCAGCAAGAATTCGTGATCGGCTTCCAGCGCGGCGAGCGCGCCGCCAAGTGAATCCGGAACTTGCTTTACGTTCTTCGCTTCCGCTTCGGGCAGTTCGTACAAGTCCACATCCATCGGCGCGCCGGGATCAATTTTGTTTTCGATACCGTCGAGTCCCGCCATCAGCAGCGCGGAGAAAGTGAGATACGGATTACCGGTCGCATCGGGCGGGCGGTATTCGACGCGTTTGGTTTTTGGATTCATCGAGTACACCGGAATTCGTACTGCTGCGCTGCGGTTGCGGCGCGAGTACACGAGGTTCACCGGCGCTTCGTAACCGGGCACGAGGCGGCGGTACGAATTCGTCGTCGGCGCGCACAACGCGAGCAGCGCGGCAGAATGTTTCAACAATCCGCCGATGTACCACAAGGCACGTTGCGACAAGCCGGCGTAACCCTGCGCGTCAAAGAAAAGATTTTCGGAATCGTTCCACAACGATTGATGCACGTGCATACCAGAACCATTGTCCTGAAAGATGGGCTTGGGCATAAAGGTCGCCGTCTTGCCGTGCGCCCGCGCGACATTCTTCACCACGTACTTGTACATCATCAGCGAATCTGCCATTCGCGTGAGCGGACCATAGCGCAGATCAATTTCGCACTGCCCCGCGCCACCGACTTCGTGATGATGCACTTCGACCGGCACACCCACCTGAATCAGCCGCAGAATAATTTCAGAGCGAAGGTCTTGCAGTGTATCGGTTGGCGCGACCGGGAAATATCCCTCTTTGAATCGCGGACGATAACCCAAATTCTTTTTGCCGCCGTCGAGTCCGCTGTTCCATACGCCTTCGTCCGCGTCGATAAAATAATAACCGCTGTGCGCGTTCTGGTCGAAGCGAATATTGTCAAAGATAAAAAATTCCGCTTCGGGTCCCCAATAGCTCATCGTCGCGATGCCACTCTGCGCGAGATATTTTTCGGCTTTCTGCGCGATGAAACGCGGGTCGCGCGTGTAGGGCTGGCGCGCGGTGGGATCAAAAACATTGCCGGTGAGTGTAAGCGTCGGCACGCTGCACACGGGATCACGCATCGCGGTCGTCGGGTCGAGCACCAGCAGCATATCGCTTTCGTGAATGTGCTGAAAGCCACGAATGCTCGAGCCGTCAAAGCCGATGCCTTCACTGAAAAGGTCTTCGCTCAATTCGGTGACCGGCAGCGAAAAATGCTGCCACGTCCCAAGCAGGTCGACGAATTTCAAATCGACGATCTGCAATTTTTCGCTCTTGCAAAATTCGATAACTTCGCGTGGGTTCGAAATCGTCGCCACAAAATCTTCGCCTGAGATGGGTTTGAGTTCAGGCAAAGTAAGAGTCGTTCCGTTCGTGTCCATAACTTTTTTCCTCCGTTGAATTTAAAAATTTACCGTGACAGAATCGGAAATAAAAAAGCCCTTGGACGCGCATACGCGTTCCAAAGGCATCTCGGCCAGAAATCTTGCGGCGCTGCAAACGCCGCGGGTGCTTCATGGCACCCGAGCTATTCAATTAACCGGCGCTATTCTAGCACGAGGGTCGGCGCGAGTCAAGTAGGAAATTAGCGTCAAGCAGCAAGCCCAGCAAACCTCACACCCCTTCCGCCAAAATAATCGCTTCCGCCAGTTCGCGCATTGACTTGCGCGCGGCGCGCGATTGCGCGTGGATACGCTCGAACGCGGCTTGCTCGTCAATGCTATAGCGTTTCATCAAAATACCTTTCGCGCGTTCGACTAGCTTGCGCGTTTCGAGCGCCTCTTTCAATCCGCCGATCTCGTCGTACAGCAGCGCTTTCTCCAATTCGCCCGCGGCGACATCGGCAATGATCGAGAGTAGTTCGGTTTCATCTTGCGAATAATTGTGTCCTGCGCGCGTTTGCACATTGATCGCGCCGATGACTTTGTTGCGCGCGATGAGCGGCGCGGCGAGCAGCGACTGGAATTTTTTTTCATTCGTCTCGGGCAAATATTTGAAACGCGGATCGGCAGAGGCATCCGCTGCCGCGACCGGCTTGCCGATTTCCACTGCATAGCCCGTCAGCCCTTCGCCCCATCCAAGTCGCGCGTGTCCCACCGCCTCGGGCGCGAGCCCCGTCGTCGCTTTGAGCACGAGGTATTCGCGTTTTTCGTCGAGCAGATAGATCGAGCACGAGTCCATATCCATCACACGCGCGGTTTTGGTCGTGATTAGATTCAAGATTTTGTCGAGCGACGCCGCGGCAGAAATCGCGCGAGTGATATCGCGCAGCG
>JBBSHK010000331.1:0-4313 GCA_038253185.1 Anaerolineae bacterium
CGCGTCGCAGGCGGCGGCGTCGCGGTGACCACGACGGGCGTATTAGTCGGCGGTGGCGGTGTATTCGTGACCACAATGGGCGTGTTCGTCCGCGTCGCCGTAACGACGACTGCCGTATTGGTGGGCGCAGTGGTGTTGGTCGGCGTCGAGGTACAAGCAGGCAGCGTTGCCGGCGGTGTTGGCAGTGGCGTTGGCGTGATTGTGGTAGTTGCTTGTACGCACGGTGCGAGCAACAAAATATTTTCAGCGCGCGATTCTGAAATAACGCGGCGCGCGGCATTTACGTTCGCGGCGGAGGCAAACAAGCTAATGACGATGACGCACACGGCGAGCACCAGTGCGCGCGACAGTTGATGCAGTTTGAGGTGAAACATAGGGTGCCTCATGGATTCAGACGTGAGTGAAACTGATTCAGCCATAGTATTGCAAGTTTGATTATTTTACAATAAACTCTGGAATTAGGTTGGAACGATGACTGCTGCTCTTGCCCCTCAAGATTTTGTCGCCAAATGGCGTCAATCGTCGCTCAAGGAAAGCGCCAGCAAGCAAGAACACTTTATTGACTTGTGTCATCTGGTCGGACACGCCACGCCTGCGGAACAAGATCCGCAAGGCGCGACCTTTACTTTCGAAGCGGGCGCGGAAAAACAAAAAGGTGGACAGGGTTGGGCGGATGTTTGGCTCAAAGGAAAATTTGGTTGGGAGTACAAGGGCAAGCACGCCGATCTGGACAAGGCATATCAGCAATTGCTCCAATATCGCGAAGCACTGGAAAATCCGCCGCTGCTCGTCGTGTCGGACATTGAACGCATTGTCATCCACACGAATTTTACCAACACGGTCAAACGCGTCGTTACCCTGACGCTCGACGATCTGCTCACACCGCGCGGACTCGATCAACTTCGAGACGTTTTCAATAATCCCAACGCGTTCAAATCTTCGCAAACGCCCGCGCAGGTTACGCAAAAAGCCGCGCAAGAGTTTGCGCGTCTCGCCGAGCAGTTGCGTCTCTACGGTGTCGCGCCGCAGCCCGCCGCGCATTTTCTCATCCGCATTCTCTTTTGTCTCTTTGCCGAGGACGTCGGCTTGCTGCCAAATAAATTATTCAGCCGTTTGGTGAAACAATCGTGGATGCGCCCCGGCGACCTGACAAAACGCTTGAGAGAACTTTTTTCGAGGATGGCGACGGGCGGATATTTCGGCGCGGAAGAAATCGCGCACTTCAATGGCGGGCTTTTCAATGACGATACCGCGTTCGATCTCGACAGCGACTCGCTGAATATTTTGGCAAGGGTGAGCGATCTCGATTGGTCGAATATTGAGCCGTCTATCTTTGGCACACTTTTTGAGCGCAGTCTCGATCCGTCCAAGCGGTCGCAAATCGGCGCGCACTATACGAGTAAAGAAGACATCCTGCTCATTGTCGAGCCAGTGCTGATGGCTCCGCTGCGCCGTCGTTGGGTGGAAGTACAAGCAGAGGCGCGCGAAATCGCGGCGCGGCGCGATGTATTGGTAGAGACGACCAGCGTAGAGATGACCAGCGTAGGGGCGACCAGCCGGTCGCCCCTACGGAAAAAACGCGAACAATT
This sequence comes from Anaerolineae bacterium, assembly GCA_038253185.1. Classification (GTDB taxonomy): domain Bacteria; phylum Chloroflexota; class Anaerolineae; order UBA4142; family SHND01; genus JBBSHK01. The sequence goes on from JBBSHK010000331.1 coordinate 1,590, forward strand.
GACGAATGAACTGCGCGTGCTCTTGACGAATTTCGCCGCCGAGATTGCGCGGATGCAGGTGCTTGACCCCGCGTGCGGCAGCGGGAATTTTCTCTATGTCGCGCTGCGCGAATTGCTTGACCTTGAAAAACAAGTGGTGCTGCTGATGGACGAACTTGGCGTCGGACATCCGATGCCCACGGTTACGCCCGCGCAATTGCACGGTATCGAAATCAACGCCTACGCGCACGAGCTCGCGCAGACGACGGTTTGGATTGGTTACATTCAATGGCTGCGCGAAAATGGATTCGGCGCGCCAACTGAACCCATCTTGAAACCGCTCCATACGATTTTGCAGATGGATGCGATTCTCGCGAATGACGATAACGGCAAGCCCATTGAACCGCAATGGTTTCCCGCCGATGTCATCGTGGGCAATCCGCCGTTCTTGGGTGGTAACAAAGTGCGTCAAGAGTTAGGCAACAAGTACGTTGATGATTTGTTCGCGCTCTACAAAGACCGCGTTCCCGCGTTTGCTGATTTGGTGTGCTATTGGTTTGAAAAAGCGCGTGAGCAAATCGCAAGTGGTAAGGCAAAGCGTGCTGGTCTGCTCGCGACACAAGCGATTCGTGGCGGTGTGAATCGGAAAGTTTTGGACCATATCAAAGAAACAGGTGACATCTTTTGGGCGCAATCGGATCGTGATTGGATACTTGAAGGCGCAGCCGTGCGCGTTTCGATGGTTGGTTTTGACAATGGGAGTGAATTAACACGCTCGCTTGATGATCGCCCAGTCGTCAGAATAAATCCAAACTTGACGAGTGCTTCTGATTTGACCACCGCGCACAGATTGAGCGAGAACCAAAAGATATGTTTTATCGGAACCAAAAAGGCAGGAGCATTTGACATAGACCGCGCGTTTGCGCGCTCGCTGTTAGAAGCACCGCGAAATCCAAACGGGCGGTCAAATTCAGACGTGGTATTTCCTTGGCTTAACGGAGAAGCAATTGTTCGAAGATTACCGCAACGCTGGCTCATTTACTTTGGCGAGATGAGTAAAGAAGACGCGGCGCTGTACGAGAAACCATTCGAGTATGTCCGCAAATATATTTACCCCGAACGGCAAAAGAATAATGAAGAACGTGCGCGCGTTAAATGGTGGCAACCTCGACGACCAGCGACAGAAATGCGCGAGGCTGTAGCACACCTAAAGCGATATATTGCTACTCCTCGCGTGTCCAAGTATCGAATTTTTATTTGGGTTTCACCGGAGACGATTGCCGACGACGGAGTATATATTTTTGCGCGAGATGATGATTATTTTTTCGGAGTGTTGCATTCGCGACTGCACGAACTCTGGTCTCTTCGACTCGGCACGGCATTGACCGACCGCCCGCGTTATACACCAACGACCACCTTCGAGACATTTCCATTCCCGTGGTCGCCGGGCAAAGAACCGCAGAATGATCCGCGCGTGCGCGCCATCGCCCAAGCCGCGCGTGAACTGGTCGAAAAGCGCGACCAATGGTTGAATCCATCCGACGCCGCGCCAGCAGAAATAAAAAAACGAACGCTCACCAATCTCTACAACGAGCGTCCGACGTGGCTCGACCTCGCGCACAAACAACTTGACGACGCGGTGCTCGACGCGTATGGTTGGGAACGCGATCTGAGTGACGAAGAAATTTTGAAGAGATTATTGGAATTGAATCACCAACGCGCATCCGCGTAGGAGCGACGAGCCGGTCGCCCGTACGCTCCCACAAATTAAATCAGAATTCGCTCTAGTTCAGCGAGGATCGAATATTATATCTGCAGGAGGCAGAGTGGCTAGGAAAACAATTCTCATCATCGACGATGATGCCGTCTTTCTCGAAATGATGCAGGACATGCTGCTCGATGATTATGACATTGCGGTGGCTGAAGATGCGCTGTACGGCGCGGACTTGTTAGTGCGCGAGCACTATGATCTCGTCATTCTCAATCACCAGATGCCGGTGATGACCGGTTTTGAGTTCTTGCGACTGATCGACGCCGCCGAGCGATTCAAGCAGATACCGGTTCTGGTTTGTTCGGGCATCCCGGAAGCAAGCGAGCAGTTGGTTGCCTCACCGAATCGCGCCTTTCTCCGCAAGCCCGTCCGCGCCAAGGACTTGCTCGAGCACGTAAAACGGCTGACCGAACGCAGCTCCGGTCAAATTGAAGGTGGGAGCGAACCCAAGCCCGATGTGTAAGCCCGAACACATTCGCGTCCATCAAATTGTTGGGTGAAACGAAACTGCTCTGGTGAATACCAGAGCAGTTTTTCTTTTGAATATTTCAAGAGCACGCGGCAGAGCCAGAGTTGCAATGCGATTCGTAAACGTTGATCCACTTGCGCCAAGTCCCGCGCGGAGAGCGCGCGAACGTGATTAATCACCAAGCTTTCTCGAACACTGGCAAGCTTTGGTCTGACGAGACTGGGTCTTTTCAAACCGGCTGACTGCCAGCCTGCGACCAAATAATCAAAAATCGGATGAGGCTGCAAAATCTGCGAGGTCACATAGGCGAGGACGAGTTCTCCGCTAAACTCTGATAAGCGGGAGTACTGACCACAATCGTCGGGCGCGTTTTAGAATTGCTGAGGTCGGAATAGGGGAATGGAATCAGCAGAATGTCACCGCGGTTCCACGCCATAGAGTTCTCTCCAGTTATCATAGATTGCATCCTCGGGATTATCCCAATCCCTTTCAAAGGCAGCTAGTC
>JBBSHK010000332.1:0-4280 GCA_038253185.1 Anaerolineae bacterium
CGCATAAATTTTTCCATCGACTCCCACTCGGATATTTCCGTAACGCCGAGTTTTGAGTTTTTCCAGAGCGGAATAGAGGCGTTCAGCACCGCCTCGCTCGCCCTGAGATTTTGTCCGCCCGCATCCGGCAGTGCTTCGATTGAAATTTGCAGCGCCTCTTGTGGATTCGCGATCGAATCCGCAACCCCCTTCAACAGCGCGCGCACAAAGCGGCGCACCAACTCCGGTCGCTTTTGAATCGTCTCCTCACTGGCCGCGACACCGTTCCCGACCAAATGCGCGTACTCCCACGTTCTGATCTCGTTGATCTCTTTGCCCGCGAGTTTCAGCTGCACCGGTTCATTGTTGGCATAAACCGCAGCCGCATCGACGGTGCCCTGACTGAGCGCCTGTGCCTGAGTAAAACCGATGTCCTGAACGTTGACGCGTGATTCGTCAATGCCTTGTGTAAACAGCAGCGCGCGCCATGCCGTGTAGCTGGCGCCGAACAGACCCGGCAGCCCAACTTTTTTACCGATCAAATCTTTTGGCGTGACGATCTGTTTGTCTTTGAAAGAGACGATCTCAATCGGAAACGCGTTGAACCAATTGGCAACATAGACAATCGGTATCCCTTGCGCGCGTGCTTGAATAATTTGGTCGCCGCCGACGATGGCAAAATCACTCTGGTTTGCGCCCACCAATTTTACTCCGTCGAATTCAAAGCCCCAGTTATATTTCGGTCGGATGCCCTCGGCGACAAAGTACCCCTTTTTGTCCGCGACAAAAAAAGGCGCGTACTGGATATTTGGCACAAATCCCATCACGATGCTCACTTCAGTCAGCGCGTTGGGTGTTGGTAAGTTCGGCTGCGCGTGCGAAGGAGTCGAGGCGGAAGGCGCAGTACAGCCAAAAAGCGCGGCGACTGCGAGTACGAGCAAGGTCAGCTTTTTCATTCCTTTCCTCCTGTGAAATATAAAGCCCCGAAGGTAAATCTCCTTTGGGGCAGGACTAGACACGCGCGGAAATAAAAACCCGAACGTCGATGAACGTTCGGGGCGCGAGTATAACAAAATACACGCGAGCGCGAAAAATCGCGTCGCGTTTGATACCTCTTTCATCCGGACTATACCGTCGGCGCCGGAATTACACCGGCTCGTGTCGCGCGGCGAAATTTCGCAGCGCGACTCGCGGGCTGTACCGCCGATCGGGAATCTCGCGCTCTGGCTGTTCGAGCGCAATCACCCTGCCCCGAGGTCTTGTTCAATTGATAAAACTATTCTAGCGCAGATTCAATCTTCGTCAAACCGCATCGCGCGCGTAACGCCAAGGCATGGCGAAACGCTGGATCAGCGCGAGCGCGAGATACATCATGAGATTCATCAGGAGCAACGTGAAGATGCCGGCGAAGAGCAAGGGAGTGTCAAACTGGCGTTGCGCGAAATTCAACAGAAATCCGAGTCCGCGATCCGCCCAAAATAATTCGACCACGAGCACGCCGATGACCGCCAGGGTGATACCGACGCGCGCGCCCGCCAAGATGACGGGCAGCGCCGCGGGCAACTCTAGTTTGAAAAAAGTTTGGCGCGCATTTGCCGCGTACGAGCGCATGATTTCGCGCTGCTCGGCGCTCACGTTCCGAATTCCGGTAATGGTATTTATCAGCATCGGGAAAAACGCGACCAGCGCGCCCATCAACGCGTTCGAAGTAAAGCCGTTACCCAACCAGATGAGAATGAACGGCGCAATCGCAAACACCGGCAGCGATTGAGAGGCGATCAAATAGGGCGAAATAATTTTTTCGAGCAACGGCGATCTGGCAAGAAGATATCCGAGCGCCGAGGCAAAGATGAACGCGAGCGCAAAGGCTAGCAGCGCTTCGCTCCACGTAATCACCAAATGTCGCGCCAGTGTTCCGTCGCGCAAGGCGATGAGGAAGCGTGCTGCGATGATGGAGGGCTTGGGTAGAAAAAATGTGGGAAGCTGTTTGACCTCGGCGAAAACTTCCCACGCCACGAGCGCCAGCGCGAGCGTGGCAATTACCGCGAACGCTTCGAGGGGCCCGCGCGCGGCGCGCGGCTGAGTACGAGGCAAACGGTCAGGTTTCTGCATGTAAAAAAACAGACTCCTCGCGGAGCCTGCATTATTGAAAGCGCGCTCGGAGGGACTCGAACCCCCAACCGTCTGATCCGAAGTCAGATGCTCTATCCGTTGAGCTACGAGCGCACACCGACGAATCAGCCGCCGACAATGATAGCCGAAATCACCGCGCGCGTCAATTTCCTGTTGGAGGAATTCCCGGCACTCAGATTTCCTCAAGCTTCTATAACTCATTTCAAAAGTTAAATTTCTTGTTAGAAATTGCGCGGCGCTTTGTCGTTCGGACTCGTTCCCCCGCGCGGAATCGGGTTTTTGAAATGAGTTGTCGTAAGTTATGATAGAATAGACACGGCATCCACGACTAGAGCGTGGGTTAAAGCATTAACACGTTTGGGAACGATTGCAATGAAACAACGAATCCTCATCGTCGACGACGACCCTCGCTTTCTGGAAATGATGCAAGACATTCTGATGGATGCTTTTGACATCGCGGTCGCGGAAGATATCTTTGACGCCAGCAATCTGCTGCTGATGGACCGCTATGATCTCTTGCTGCTGGACGTGCGCATGCCGGTCGTGACCGGACTCGAGTATATCCAAATGCTAGAAACCAAGAGTCAGTTCGCCAACCTGCCGATTCTGGTGGTTTCGGGCGACCCTGACCTGGAACAAAAAGTCCAGCCCACGCCGCTGCGCAGTTGTCTGGAAAAACCTTTCGAACGCGATCAATTGTTCGAGCGCATCCAACAACTCTTGCAAGTCAGTCGTTCCGGCGCAACCGCCGAAAATATCTAGACCAGCGAAAAAGGATTCCGAAATAAAAGACCCTCTCGCTGCTCGGCAGGTGGAGGGTCGGATTTTTTTCTCAAATAATAGCGTTTATTTATCGTCGCTCGACTAAGCGGGCGCGGTCACGTTTTTCTATCAGAACGGCGAGCGCGCCCTCCCACGGCGTGCCCAGATTATTGCGCTTGGGCAAAGTCACATTACTGAGCCGCTTTGCCAGTTCCGGCACCACTTCGGGCACCAGCTGCCATTTGTTCTCTAGCACCGCTTGCTCCAATTTCGCGGCGGTCGGCGCCGTCCACGCCCACTGCTCGCGGAACTGGTCGGCTTTGATCCAATAATCGCGTTTCTCCCACGCCATGCAGGTCTCGTCAATCGTCGCGTCGACTTGGCGCAACGACAGCACCATGAATGCGACCAGATCGCGTGTCTCATTGTCGACGCGCTTGCGTTGAATTAATTCGCGCAGCGCCAGCACCGTTGCCTTGACGAGACGGTCGCGCCGTTTGCCGGAATTGTCAGGATTAATCAGGTTGCCCAAGCTATATTCTCCTCATACTTGCGCAGCGTAATAGACCAAGTGTTCTAATTATCGCACGGATTCCAAAAACGTCAAATGCGACTGTATGCAAAAAAAATCGCGAGCTCTGCCCACGGGTGCGGGTGAGAATCGCGATCGACATCATCTGGGTGGCTGACGGGTTTCGAACCCGCAACCCTCGCATCCACAGTGCGATGCTCTGCCTATTGAGCTACAGCCACCATGAAACCCCAATCAGTATAACACATTTCATTTTCGGTCGCAAAAATTTATGCGGGTTTAATCCTCGCGCGCAATTCTGTGGAAATTTGCGCTTGCGGAACTTGCCACTGAGCGCCGTTCGCGAGATCGCGCAACGTCGCGGAACTCGCCGCGGCTTCATCTGGACCAATGATGACGGCGAATGGAATTCCTTTCGCCGCCGCGTATTTTAATTGTTTGCCCAAACCCTCCGCGTCAAACCAGACCTCCGCATTGAATCCCGCCTCGCGCAAATTCTGGGTGACGCGAATGGAATCGGCGCGGCGCGTTTCATCGAACACGGTGACGAGCGCTTGAGTGACGGTCGTGCCGACCTCGCGCGGAAACATTTGCAATTCTTCCATCACGTCGATGATGCGTTCGATGCCAATGGTCGTGCCGGTGGCAGGGAGTGACTTGTTGGTGAACAGACCGATCAATTCATCGTAGCGCCCGCCGCCCGTGAGCGAGCCAATCTTGGGTTCCGTCACCACCGTCTCGAAAATTGGTCCGGTATAATATTCCAATCCGCGCACCATTGTGAAATCAACCTCGATGTTCGTCGGGTCAATCCCGTACTGGCGCAGATATTCTCCAAGCTGCTGCAACTCGTCGATGCCTTCGCGCGCAGCCG
>JBBSHK010000333.1:0-4245 GCA_038253185.1 Anaerolineae bacterium
GCACAATCCGCGCGAAAAAGATTTCATCGCGCAATTCGCTCACGAAAATATGCGAGGCGGTCGCGCCGGTTTCGGTAATCACATTTCTCAAGAGATCGTGAGTTAGGGGGCGTGCCACATCATTCCCCTGCAACGCGACAGTGATCGCATCTGCTTCGAACGGTCCGATCCAAATCGGCAAAAAGCGACCGTTGCTATCTTTCAAGACCACGATGCGATGGTGCGACAGCAGGCTGACGCGAATACTATCGATTGAAACTTCGACCATATCCATGGACGGTCCTCTGGCTCAGCTTGGCAACTCGGGAACGAACGGACGCTTCCTATCGCCACTATTCCGCGCGGCGTTCGTTTGTCAACTCAGAACTTGGCCAAATGCGTGCGGAATTCGGAACGGTTCAAGTTAAGCACAGCGAGCAAATTCACGTGCGAGGGGGTTGACCCTATCAGGTTCTGAACCGCTCGAAAATTATACCACAATCGTCAGTGTGCCTCAACCGCGTCGAAAGCTAGAGGTTGGAAATTAGAGGTTGGAAGTTTGAGCCATCTCCCACCTTCCAATTTCCAACTTCCAATTGATAGTGTTATAATAGCAGCGTTTCATTTTCTGAAGGAGTCAGACTGTAATGCCCCAACTGCCTGATCTCAGCGGACTTGGTTCCATCCTGCGTCTCTTTGTCGCATTCCTGGGCGCGTATCTTTTCGCGGTCACCATCAGCATGATCATCTGGACCTATCGCGACGTTCGCTCGCGCTCGCGCGATATTTTCGCGCAGGTGTTGGCGGTTGCGCTGGTCGTGATATTTAACGTCGCCGGTCTGTTTTTATATTTTATTCTGCGACCGCGCGAGACGCTCGCCGAAAAATACGAGCGCGAGTTGGCGGAAGAGGCGATGCTGCAAGATATCGAGGAGCGGCAAGTCTGCCCGGTTTGCCACCACAAAGTGGGCGCGGAATATTTGCTCTGCCCCAATTGTCATACCAAGCTGCACAAGAAATGCGATAACTGCAGCCGTGTCCTAAATCTGAAATGGAATGTGTGCCCCTTCTGCGGCGAACCGCAAAGTGTGCCCACCGCGCCAAAAGCTCCGGGTGAAATTATTCTGCCAACGCCCGCGCGCGAACGCAAACGCGAAGCACTCCCGACTCTGACTACGCCGCCTACCAACGAACCCCTCACCGCTCCGATTACCAGCGCGGCGGAGGGCGGGCAGTAAGCTTTCGTTCAACTCAGCTCAAGAAAAAATATGGGGCGCACTCCTCGGCACAGCCGAGGATGCGCCCTTACTCTTTTAGCAATCCCGACCGGATCGCCTCCTCACGCGTAATTCCAACGCATAATAAAACCTTGAATCCGCCGACTATGAGCTTACCTAACAAGCGTAGCGAAAATACCGATTGGGCATTTCAGTTTTGTTATGCGTTGCAGCAACCCAGCTCGCCATAGTGTGCACAGCAGGTTTGCTGGTGTTCCACGCGCCGAAACAAATTCAAGGTCGTATGCGCGAGGCGCTGGCGCGACAACTCGTGCAAACGAAAAATATTTTCAAAAAAAGTTCGCATGCTGTGGACCCACGCGCCCAGACGAAACCTTGTCGCATCGTAAAACCTCTATTCGATAGACCGCACCTGAATCATATTCGTTCGACCCACGATCCCTGTCGGCACGCCGGCGGTGATGACCACGCGGTCACCTCTCTGCGCCAAGCCGCATTCGCGCGCTGCCTCTAACGCCGCTTGCACCGCTTCGCTTGTATCGCGATCGCTGTGTATCAGTTCAGATTGCACGCCCCACACCAGGCACAAACGCCGTCGCGTTTTTTCGTTCGCGGTCACCGCGAGGATCGGAATCTCCGGACGGTGACGCGACACCATCCGCGCGGCATGACCCGTCAGCGTCAGCGTAATAATCAATTTCGCGCCGATCTCGCGCGCAATGTCAACTGTATTTTGTCCGATTGAATCGGTGACGCCCAAGCGCTCTGCCGTGAACTCGCGTCCTTGCGCCAAATAGTGGTGCAGATTTTTTTCCGTATAGTCCGCGATGCGCGCCATCGCGCGCACCGCATCAACCGGATGCGCGCCGACCGCCGTCTCTGCCGAAAGCATCACCGCGTCGCTGCCGTCGAGAATCGCGTTCGCCACATCGCTCGCCTCCGCGCGCGTCGGACGCGCGTTGTGAATCATCGACTCGAGCATCTGCGTCGCCGTGATCACCGGTTTGCCCAACACATTTGCCTTGCGAATAATTTGCTTTTGATAAATCGGCACTTGCTCCGCCGGCATCTCGACGCCGAGATCGCCGCGCGCCACCATCACACCATCAGCGGCGTCGAGAATCGCCTCGATATTTGTGAGCGCCTCGCGTTTTTCAATCTTGGCAATAATCGGAATTTCGGATTTGCGCGCCATTAACACCTCGCGCAAATTCGAGACATCACTCGCGCGCCGCACGAACGAAAGCGCGAGGTAATCGAGGTCGTGCGCGGCTGCCCATTCGACATCGGCGCGGTCCTTGTCGGTGAGACTCGCGATGGGCAAATCCACGCCCGGCAGATTGACGCCCTTGTGCGAAGAGAGTTCACCGCCCGTTAGCACGCGCGTCGCGATTTGCTCGCGACCCGCTGCTAGAACTTGGACTTCGAGCGCGCCATCGTCGAGCAAGAACCGGTCTCCCGACTGGAGGGCATCGCCGAGAAAGGGAAAATCGAGTGGGATTTGTCCAATCGTCGCGGTGGGTGTTAAGGCAAATACAATCGTCTCGCCCGCGCGCAAAATGCGACGCCCGTCCGGAATTTCTCCCACGCGAATTTTCGGACCTTGCAGGTCGCCCATCAGCGCAATCGTGGCGCTCTCTGTTTCAGCCATCGCGCGCACGCGTTCCACCCGCGCGGCGTGTTCGTCGCGGGTACCGTGAGAAAAATTCAGGCGCGCGACATTCATGCCCGCGCGGATCAAGTCGCGCAAAATTTCGTCGGAATCCGTAGCGGGACCGAGCGTGCAAACGATTCGCGTGCGAGGCATTGGAGGAAAAGATGAAGGCGGAAGAATGAAGGATGGAGGCAAATAGACGGTAATTACTGGCGACGGCGACTCTCTACTGGATTTTCGTCACCCACACATACTCGGCAACTTGGTGGCTGATCGAGAAATGTTTGTTATTCACTTTCAGAGTAAGAGAATTGTGCCCGGGCGAAATATCGGCGACTTGAACTTCGGCATTGGGACGCAAGCCGCGTTCGCCCAGGTGCCGCAGCAGCTCGCCTGTATTCTCGGCGTACTCGGAAATACGCGTGACGCGCAGCCGCTCGCCATTCGCGGCTTGGCTCAATTGAAAAACTTTTTGTGGCGCGCCCGGACGCGCATTGCCGGGAATCGGATTGCCGTGGGGACAGGTCGGTGGACGACCCAGCATCTCATTCAGTTTTTCGACGACCTCATCCGACATCACATGTTCGAGACGATGCGCTTCGGCGTCCGATTTTGCCCAATCGAAACCGAGCGTGTCGGTTAGCCAGCGTTCGACGATGCGGTGACGCCGCTGCAGATCGTCGGCGGTCTTGAAGCCGTGTTTCGTAAGCGCAATATCTTTTTTCGCGTTGACCGTGATCAAGCCATCGCGCGCCATACGGCGCAGCGTTGCCGTAACCGTCGGACGCGAAACGCCCAGGGATTTGGCGAGGCGCGCGCCCTTGACCGTCTGCCCCTCGGCGTTCATCATATAAATTACTTCGAGATATTCTTCCGTTGTTGGCGTAGTCATTAATAATTGCCCTTTACAATCTTTTTACGATTTTTTAATTGACCCTTGATTTCTGTTATGTTATACTAACAACGTAAATTCGCATGGGCTTACAATTTAGTGACCCGATGCACAAGTTTTTCTGTCATTGCGAGCGAAGCGAGCCCCTCGGTCCCTCGGGGTCTGAGGGAAAATCTCTGTTTTACCAATCGAGATTTCTCGGCGCGAACTACGCTCCTCGAAATGACAGTCTGAATTGAAAAATAACTTGCGCATCAGTTTCGTTATTCATTATTGGTTGCCAGTTGTTCGTGATTCGTTGCTGGTGTGAATGCAATGGCAGCGGTAAGAGATGTCCACCAACAATGAATAACTAATAACCAATAACCACTCGATTATAGCGAACATCTTTTTCTCTGTAAATATATGGAGGCGCAGCTTTAATGAGCTTCACAGAAACAGTTCTGCTCGGCACATTGGCGGGACTTACTATTTATCTCGGC
>JBBSHK010000334.1:0-4240 GCA_038253185.1 Anaerolineae bacterium
TCGTCTCTTTTTCAATCCTCTCCTCGAGCCAATCTTCGCGCGCGCCGACAATTTGATACCATACGCGGATAAAGTTTTCGACTTGGGCGGGATTGAACGGCGCGAGGGTGTAGGGACGAAAGCGCGCCAGTTGCCATTCCGGTTTTTCATAGGCATACGGGCGGCACGTCACAATGAAACGGCAGCGCGCGTTGTCGTCGGCGAAACTTTCAATCACCGTCTTGATGAAATCACGGCGGTGGTCGACTTCGCGTACTTCATCCAATCCGTCGAGGAGAATCAAACCGCCGTATGCTTGCAAATGACCTTTGAGTGGTTTGAGATCGTCCTCGAACCCGTGCTGTTTCATTTCGAACGCGATGTAATCCCACAGGGTTTGAGTGCTGGCTGGAGATGGTTTGGTCTCGTCTGCCCACGCGATGAGTTCACGCAAGACGACGCGCACCGGCACACGCGCGCCTTGTGTCCACCCCGCCAACCGCGCGACTCCGTCGGCAACTCCGGGCTGCAATTGCTCTTTTACCAAACAGTAACCGAGGAAACTGACGAACGAGGATTTGCCGCTGCCCGGATAACCCAAGAGGACGATGCGGGACTGGCCGTCAAACGATAGGGCTTCGAGGGAGGTCAAGCGCTGCCTTTCACCGCGCGCAGTTTTTTCCCATTCTTGTGCTGTTGGTACGTCGCGAGTACGTTCCGAAATACCAGCCACTTGATCCGACTCTACTGTCCCCAGCACATCAAGGTCGGTATAAACCTCGTCGAGTGTGATGGGCTTGTCAGATTTGAGTTGGCGCGTGCCGAGCAGCCGGAGCGGCAGTCGCCCGTACTTGACGAGGAGCGATTCAAAATAGAGCGTGGGGTTCCACGCGGATTCAACCACGCGCACGCGTAAGGTATCATTCTCGATGACCCGCGTCAGCGCAGACAAATCATTTTGGATTGAGCGTAGCGCGGTCCTGACGCTTTGTTGGTGCGCGATATCAAACAACTGGTGAAGTTCATCTAGCGGATACAAGCGTTGGCGCAGAAAGTAGAGGGCTCGCGCAAGATATACTTTTTGTTGCGGCGCAAGACCGAGATCGTGCAGCAGCCCATCAGGAATAAGCGTCTCGTCGTCGGGATTGTCGGCGAGGACAACCAGCCCCATCACTTGATCGCGCAGCGATTCGTTGCCCTTCCGTACGATTTTCAAGAGGGCGATGCGGAGTTGATATTTCTGCGTGTCGGTCGCGCGGCTCGCTTTGCTCGCATCATCGAGCGCCGCGTCAAACGCGCCAACCAATTTTTGCTGTCGCTCGGCATCTCGATATTTGGACTGGATGCGGGATTTGATCTGCTCGATGCTTGGTTCGAGCGCGGCATCCACTCCTTTGTCGATGAGTTTGCCGACAACGGTTGAAATGCCGGTCGCGAGCGCGATTGCGAGTGATACAGTAAGCGGATCCATTTATCAATCTCCAAGATACTGACGAGATGCCCCGCAGCAATGGAGAAAATTCTAACATCCGCATCAAGAGGTGTCAATGGCAAGAGTCGTAGTTTTCGAGCTGTCAAAATCAAAACCCGCTCCGGTGTTTGACCGAAGCGGGTTGATGTGCTACGCTCCCCATCGCCGCAAGGTGTCAACGCACCTTCGGACACGCCCTCGGACTGTGGCAAGTCGCGGGGGTGTTCTTCTTTAGCTGATGCGATTCTAGCACCCACTAATAGTCAAGTCAACCTTAAATATCAGAGGGCGTAATGGAAGGAATGGATTTGTTTGCGGATGCACTGTGGAAGTTCTACAAAACGGGACACGCGACACTGCACCTTGAACGCGATGACGGTTATCGTGACACCGAAGACCTCGCTTGGTATCTAACGACTTATCCGTCTTTTCCCAATATTGAAAAGAAGGCGTTAAAATATGCGCGCGGGCGCGTGCTCGACATCGGCTGCGGGGCAGGGCGGCACGCGCTTTATTTACAACGCAAAGGTTTGCGCGTGACCGGCGTTGATGCGTCCGCGCGGATGGTGGAATTGGCGCAAATGCGCGGCGTTGAGGACGTACGTGTAGCCGATGCTTGTGGCAAATTACCATTTCGCGATGGCGAATTCGACACGGTAGTTTTGTTCGGCAACAATCTAGGAATCTGCGGTACGCTGATGAAATTCCGACGAATGCTGCGCGAGCTGCATCGCATTACCGCGCCGCGCGGGAGGATCCTCGGCACGACCCGAATGCCGAGTGCGACGAACGCGAAAGACCGCGCCTACATCCCGCGAAATATCTCGCAAGGACGCGCGGTCGGACAGCTTCGCCTTCGCCTTGTATTCAGCCACAAGCGCGGCGAGTGGTTTGATCTGCTCTTACTTCCGCCGACCGATTTGATGCGACTCGCGTTTAAAGAGCGATGGGAATTGACACAGGTGTTTACGCAGAACTTTGAACTTGGGTACTCAGTCGTAATGGAGAAGGTGTAAGTGAACTCGCTCGGAGCGCTGCCAGATCCAATGCGGATGCGATCCGTACCGTGTAATTGATGTAGGTACTTAACGCGCTATCGCGATTTTCCGATCATCGAAAAACGCGCGCTAAAGTTTGCGCGCGGGCGCGTGCTCGATGTCGGTTGCGGAGCCGGACGGCACGCGTTGTATTTGCAAGGCACGGGCTTGAAAGTGATCGGGCTAGAGCTATCTTCGCGCGCTGCCGCCATCGCGCGTGCGCGCGGGGTGCGCGAGGTGCGTGTGGCTTCCGCGTGCGAGCCGCTGGAATTTCCGCGAGCGGCTTTCGACACCGTCTTACTATTCGGAAATAATTTTGGGCTTTGTGGAACGGTTCCGGCGACGGCGCGATTGCTGCGGGAACTCGCGCGAGTAACCAAGCGGCACGCGCGAATTGTCGCGACCACGCGTCCGCCATACCATTCTGCCAAGGGGCGCGAGGTGGCGCGCTTCCGTTTGACGTATCGCGGGCAACACAGTAAAAACGCGGCGGTGCTGTTACTCACGCCGCAGGCGTTAGCGGAACTCGCAGCGGAAAATGGATGGAGCGTGGCAGAAATTTTTTTAGGGGAAGAGGGTTACGCTGTCGTGCTGGAAAAAAGTGACCGCGCAACTCACGGCTCGGCTTGAAGATTTGACGGTCGGTCGAGCACCGCGCGTGCCTCGCGTTCCCAGCCCGCCGTGACCAGTACGCGAAAATCGCCCGCGCTGCCCATCATCGCCATCGACTGTCTCTGAATCATCGCGGGAATACCTTCGCTGCGCAGTTTGCCGCGGATGATCTGTGCCTCGAATTCGGTGCCCGCATAGTACACCGGAACCAACTTTTGCTCGCTCATGCCTCGTCGTTCGTCCCCGATGTCGGTCCGCTCTCGATTTGCTTGTTGAGGTGCCGCCGCTCGCGTTTCGTTTTGTATATCTCGACCCGTTCGGAGACCGCACGCGCAAAAATCAAATAGCCGGTGTGTGCGACCATGCGGTCGGCGGGGCGCAATCGTTCGGCGTTCGTTTTGTAATAGCGGTGTAACATCTCGCTCACTTCGATTTCGACCCAGCCGCCGAGCCGTTCCATTTCCGCCAGCACTTCACTCACCTGATTCGTCGTTGGCACGAGCGCGCCAAAAAATCCGCCGCCCATCAGCGCCGCGTGTGCTTGCGCCAAAAACAGCCATGGCTCGCGCACATCGAGAAATAGCGCGTCGGCATCGCGTTCGTCAAACCCCGCGCGGATATCACGCACTTTGAACTGAACGAAATCACTCGCGCCCGCGCGCTCTAGGTTCTTGCGCGCATTCGCCTGCATATCCTCGCGTTCCTCGTACGAATAAACGGTGCCGATCGGTTGCACCGCGCGCGCGAGCGCCAACGTCAACGCACCGCTGCCAGTGCCGGCTTCGATCACGCGTGTGCCCGGCACGACATTCATTTTCAAAAGTAAATAGCCGATCTCTTTCGGATACATTATTTGTGACGCGCGTTTTACGTGCATCACCAGGTCGAGGGTGGAGGGCTGGAGCAGGACGAATGGATGTCCAAGTTGTGTGTGCACCAACGATCCAAAGACAAGTCCCACCAGCGACTCGTGCGAAAAAAAACCGAGATGCGTATGGATCTGCTGACCCGGCGTGAGCTTGTGCAGCAGACGTTTGCCGTCGGGCGCAAGCAGCAGAACCATGTCACCGACTTGGGCACGATTCATACGCGAGATTATAGCCAGACGTTCAGCAAGATGCAAGGGTAGGGCTATGCCACA
>JBBSHK010000335.1:0-4230 GCA_038253185.1 Anaerolineae bacterium
CTCGTCCCATCGACACCGAAACCAGTACGCCACTCCCCACAGAAACGGACACGCCAACGGCATCTTCGACTAGCACTCTGATTCCGACGGACACACCGACTGTCGCCGACATCAGCGCGCCCACGCTCGCGCCGACGAATACCTTCGTGCCGCAAGTCGCGCCCGCGCAAATTTCAACCTCAGCGCCAGCCGCGCCGATTATTCGTACCGCAACACGCGCGCCGATATTGCCAGTGAGCAAACCGCCAACGACCACGCCGCCGGTCATCACGCGAGCGCCGACGGCGACGACTGCCCCGATATTTCAAACGGACGCGCAGACCCAGCGCGTGTTTGACTTGACCAACGCCGAGCGCGCGAAACAAGGACTGCGACCCTTGCGCTGGAACGCGAATCTGATTTCCGCCGCGGGCTGGTTCGCCAGTGATCAGGCAGCGCACACGGTCAAGGTTCTCTCACATACCGACAGCGCGGGTCGAGACGCGCCGACGCGGATACTGGCGTTTGGTTATCGCTGGTACTATTTCGCCGAAAATCTGGCGATGGGTTATGCCTCCGCCGACGCGGTGGTCGCGGGCTGGATGGCAAGTCCCGGGCATCGCGCGAATATCCTGAATGGCTCAATGACCAAAATCGGCATCGGACATTCATTCGCTGATAGACAGTTTTATTGGGTGCAAGATTTTGGCGCGCGGTGAGAAGATCATCTCTTTGATTTTCCCGAGATGATGGACAGATGGCAACTCGTGCGGGTTGCCATTTTTTTTCGCGTTGAATTGACCAGAGTTGAAAGCAGTTGGTGCCCGGTGAACAGCGCCATCCCATTCCCCTCACACGTGCAAACAAGCCCCAGAAATCTTAACCAAATCTTAACCTGATTTGCTTCCTTTTATCAATTTTTTGTAGTACCATCCTTGGTGCATAACACCGCAGCACACATCGCAGCGTCCCCTAAACCCGGCAGCCCCTGGTCTGCACAATTCATTAGAAAGGCATTCTATATGTCCAACAGGATTCGGTTTGTAGCGCGACGCGTCCTCTCTCTGTCCTTCTTTTTCAGCCTTCTCTTTATTGCGATTGCGCCTCAAAGAGAATCGGTTCAAGCGAGTAACTCGGTTGGTGATAGCCGTGCCGCGGTGGCAACTTCAGTAAAATCTCTTGCTGCAAACATTCTGTCGCTGCCATCCAGTTCGCCCGACGCCACCGTTTGCAACGTAGCCGCGCCGCCGCCTGCTGTGCTGTTGGCTCCTTGCTTTAGCGAACAGAACTCGCAAGGGCCCAACTACACCCGCCGCCCCTTTTATAACGCCGTCGTCCCCTATACTTACTCTGGGGGGACGGTTACCCTCTCCTCGAACCCTGACGGTTCGGGTGCCCTCTGCACGGATGACACGGTTGAGATTCGAATCACACATGCAGATAACACTCAAACGCCGCTGTTCCGCTTTGATTGTGTAATCCAAGGACAGGGCGCGATGCCGCCACAGGAAGTCAGCTCCTGGTTCCAGCCGGGCGTTAACACGGTCGAGATTACGTTGAGCGATTACGTCAACCCGAAATATTCTTCAACTGCATACTATCTTGTAAAGACGACGCCTCGGCTTTCTGCGTACGATCTCCTGTGGTCTCACTTCGGTTTGCGGTCTTATGGTGGACTGGCCGGTGAGCCGGTTTCAACGGGTCTTGGAAACTTTTACACACAACATCAAGATTTGTACGTGCCCGGTCGCGGGCTCGCTGTAAACTTTACGCGCGCGTACAACGCGCGTGATCCGCGTGTGACCGCGTTGGGCGTGGGTTGGAATTACACATATAGCTTGCGTGCCGAAGAGCGCGGCGATGGTTCGGTCATCGTCACCTTCGCAGATGGGCGAGCGGGACTCTACCTAGCAGATGGTCCGTGCAATTACATGCGCCCCAAAGGGTTCTTCGCCGAGTTGAGTCGCTGCAGTGGACAACTGATTTTGACTGACGTGGACCAGACGGCTTACGCGTTTAATTACGACAGCCGGCTCGCGAGCATCACCGATGCGAATGGCAATCGCATTAGTCTGGCGTACGATGCGAATGGCTATACCTTGACCGATACGGTCGGTCGCACCTTCCGCGTTAATTACAACGCCGATGGATATGTCAAGGAGATCATCGATCCGATCGGGCGCAAGTACACGTACGAGTACTATGGCAATGAGCTCACGAAATTTCAGAATGCCGCGAACGGTACGATCACGTACACCTACACGCCCGAGTTCTGGATGAAGTCCATCACCGACCCGAACAATCACACCTTTGTCACCAATACGTACGACGCGCAGGGACGCGTGCTCTCACAAAAAGATGCGAGCGGTAGTACGACCACGTTCGCTTATCAGGATAGCCCACGACGGACGACGATCACAGATAACCTGAACAATCAAACCCTTCACGAATTCGACGACCAATATCGCCTCGTTAAAGAAACGGACGCTCTTGGTAAGAGTATCTCATATGCCTATGATGATGACTTTAATCGAACCTACGTGAAGGATCGTCTCAATCATGAGACGTTCATGACCTACGATGGTCGCGGGAACATGCTCACTCGCAAGGACGCGTTAGGTAACACAGCCACATTCCAGTACGACAGTAAAAATAATTTGACGCTCGCGCGCAACGAGGTCGGCGCACAGACGACCTTCGAGTACGACACGCGCAACAATCTGACACGTGTGCTCGACGCGCTCGGCGGCGAAACGCAGATGACCTACGACGCCAACGGCTTGATGCAGACACTGCGCCTGCCGAACGGCGCGACGACACAATTCACCTACGACGCGCTGGGCAATGTCCAGACCAGCACCGACGCGCTGGGCAATGTCACTCGCTATGAGTATGATGGTGTGAGCCGCCGCACGACAATGACCGACGCCAATTCACACACCGTCCGCTTTGAGTACGATGCGAATGACCGCGTGACCAAGCTCACCGACGCGCTTGGCAAGACGACCCTCTTTACTTACGACGCGGTCGGCAACTTGTTGAGTAATACTGATCGTCGCGGCAGCACGACGCGCAATGAGTACGACGTGAACGACAGCTTGGTCAAGGTCACGGACGCACTGGCACACGCGGCAACGTTCGCTTACGACAAAATGTATCACCGCACCGCGTACACCGACCGCCGCGGCAACACCACGCGCTATGCGTACGATACAGTTTACAATCTGGTGAAGATCACCGACGCCCTCGGCAATGTGACCACGTTCGGTTATGATGCCGACCGTAATCTCACCTCAACCACGAACGCCAAAGGCAAGACGACGACAATGGCGTATAACGCGGTACATTCGCTCACGTCCACCACGAACCCGCTCGGCTTCAGCACCGCGTACGCCTACGATTCCGCGCGGCGATTGACCAAAGTCACGGACGCGGAAAGCAACGCGACGCAATATCGCTACGACCTGCTCGACCGGCTAACCCAAGTCGTGGACGCGCTGAACGGTCAGACGAATTACGAGTACGACCCGATCGGCGACCTCACCGCGATTGTGGACGCCAACACTCATCGCACGAGCTTTAATTACGATTTGCTTGGACGCCTGACGCGCGAGACGAACGCCATCGGCAAAGTATGGCAGTATCAATACGACGGAGTAGGCAACCGCACGCAGCGCACCGACGCGAACGGTATCACGACCCAGTACGCTTATGACGCCGACGACCGCCTGGCGCGCGTAACCTATCCGAGCGGCGCGCCGGTGCAGTGCGCCTATGATGCGAACGGGAACTTGATTTCACTGAGCGACACGTCCGGTGCGTCCGCCTTTAGTTATGACGCGCTCAACCGTTTGACGCAGGCGAACCGCACGGCGGGTATTCTCGCGGGCAAGACACTGAATTACGCGTACGACGCGGAGAGCAATCGTACGAGTATCACGTATCCCGATGGTAAGGTCGCACGCTATGATTACAACGCCGACAATTGGCTGACGCAAATGACCGATCCGAGCGGCGGCGCGTACAAGTACGCTTACGACGCGGTCGGTCTGCCGACACATCTGGATTATCCGAACGGCACATCAGCCGATTGGGGCTATGATGACGCGAACCGGCTCGTGCACCTGTTCAACGGCAAACCCGAGGCGAGTTCAAATCTCATCAGCAGCTTTGATTACACTCTGGACAAAGTGGGCAACCGCACGCAGACCGTCGAAAAGATCACGCGCGGTCAGGTGATTACATACACCA
>JBBSHK010000336.1:0-4226 GCA_038253185.1 Anaerolineae bacterium
CCCGTAACTCTAACTCTGCTCGATCGAATTAAGCGCGCGGCGGGAAATTTACTCTCGCCGCGCGTTCGTCGTACAAGCAAGCAAGCTCGACGACGCTCTACAGGTCATTAACAACTAACAACAACCGACAACCACCAGCTATGTTATAATGGCGCGCACCATGCCGCTCGAACTTTATCTCCACGACATCGTGCGTCTCCGCAAACCGCATCCCTGCGGCGGGTACGAATGGGAAATCGTGCGGCTCGGCGCGGACATCGGCATCGTGTGCCGCACCTGTCGCCATCGTGTGCTACTGCCGCGTCGTGAATTCGAAAAGCGTGTGAAAAAATTTATCTGGCGCGGGAATGCAAGCCCGGCTCCGCTCGAGGTGTCCGAATGACCGACGCGCGCGGCTATCTTTATATCCTCCGCAATCGGAATTTTCTGCTGCTGTGGCTCGCGCAAATCCAGTCGCTGCTCGCGCTCAACAGTTTGCTCTTTGTCACCATCATTCTGTTCGAAAAAGTCACCCAGTCCAGCATTCAAACGGCGGGCGTGATTGCGGCGTTCAGTCTGCCTGCGGTTTTCTTCGCGCCGGTTGCCGGCTTGATCCTCGACCGCATTCCTAAAAAAACCATTCTCGTCGTCTCTAACGCGCTGCGCGTGGTGACGCAAGTCATCATCGCGATTCTGGCGGCATTGGCGCTGGAGAATCGACTTGGCGCGGGTCTCGCGCTCACCTCCGTCTACATTATGATTTTTGTCAGTTCGGCAGTCGGACAATTTTTCGCGCCGGCGGAAGGCGCGACGATTCCGCTGCTGGTGGGACGCGAGGGGCTGTTTGCGGCGAACTCGCTCTTTACCCTTACCGTCGTCGCGACGCAAGTGTTGGCGCTCGTCGCCTTTGTGCCGCTGGCGATCAAGCTGCTGGGTGTCATCAATGCCTATCTGCTGCTCGCGGTGTTTTATGGCGGCGCCACGCTCTTGTTAATGCTGCTGCCGCGCGATCCGGTCGCGCCGCGCGGCGGTTTGGACGCGCGCTCGATGTCGCGCAAGGCATGGCAGGAAATTGGCGAGGGTTGGCGTTTCAGTATCCGTCACCGTCCGATTCTCATCGGCATCTTGCAATTCAGTCTGGTCGGCGTTCTGGTCTTTGTGATGGCAACGCTCGCGCCGGGTTATGCCGCGCGGGTGCTCGGACTCACAGCAGAAGATTCGATCTTTGTCTTTTCGCCCGCGGGTGTCGGAATGTTGCTGGCGAGTGTGCTGGTCGTGCGCTATGGTCCGCGCTTTCAACGCCACACGCTCCCGATCACCGGCATGATTCTGATGGGGATCAGTTTGCTCGGACTCGGGCTAGTTGGTCGTTACAGCACCAACAAGATTTTCGCGTTCTCTGGAATCTCCGTCGATGCGACCACGCCCGTGGGTCTCTCTTCATTTCTCGCGGGCATCGCGCTCGCGCTTATTTTGATTCCCGCGCAGACGGCGGTGCAGGAAGAAGCCTCGGACGAAATTCGCGGGCGCGTGCTGACGGTGCAATTTACATTGGCGAATGCGCTGGCAGTATTGCCGCTGCTCACCTTTGGCGGGCTCGCCGACGTGTACGGTATTCCCAATGTGACGATAGGACTCGGGCTGGCGCTGCTGCTCATCGCGCTTGCAAATTTTTTGTACGCGCGTCAACTTACGCCCTCGTCCGGTCAGCATTTTGTCGCGGAAGCGTTTCCTCTCGCCGGTGCGGACGCCTCGACCGTGCGTTCGGAGGATGACGCCGACGTCCGTTACAATCTGCGCGAGCAGCCCGCTCCCGGTAATCTCCCCGGCGATGCCGCCTGACGCCGAAAGCGTTTTACATTCACCCCCGTTGCTCCAGACTTTTTGCCTCTTCGTGTGATCGCCTCAACGACAATGAGCGCACGGTCACGCGACCGCGTACGATGAAAAAAATCCTGATTCTGTTTTCCGATACAGGCGGCGGTCATCGCGCCGCAGCGGAAGCGATTCGCGACGCGCTCGATCAGCGCTACGCCGATCGTTACGAGACGGCGCTCGCGGACGGCATTGTGCAGGGTGCGCTGCCGCCGGTGAACCGCATTCCGAAACTCTACCTGCCGACGGTCACCTATGCGCCTTGGGGCTGGGGCTTTTTGTTCAAATTTACCAATGCGCGCGGCGCGCGCTGGCTCAATCCACTCATCCAGTTGGTGACAGCGCGCGGGTTGCGGAAACTATTCGTGAGCGCGAAGCCTGATGTGGTCGTAACGGTCCATCCGTTGCTCACGCGTTCTGCCTGGCGCATCTGGAAAAAATTCCAGCCGAACGCGCCGTTCATCACGGTCATTACCGATCTGTTCGATCCGCACCGGAGTTGGTATTCCGCGCCGGCTGATTTATTGATCGTAGCGACAGAAGGCGCGCGGCAGCGCGGCGTCGGCTTGGGATTTCCTGCGGATCGCATCAAGGTCACCGGCTTGCCCGTCCATCAAAACTTTGTCGAGCAGTTGCACGCGGACAATGCGCGCGAGGTTAGTGAGCTGCGAGCGCGACTGGGACTCGCGCCGGACTGCTTCACGATTCTTATTATTGGCGGTGGCGAAGGGATGGGACGCATCGCGGAAATCGCGCGCGCGCTCGCGAACGCAGACCTGCCTATCCAACTGGTGATCGTCGCGGGGCGGAATGAATCCTTGAAGAAAAAGTTGGAAGCAGAAAAATGGAACGTGCCCGTACGCGTGAATGGATTTGTCACGAATATGCCGGACTGGATGCGGGCGTCCGATCTCGTCATCACCAAAGCGGGACCGGCGACGATTATGGAAACGCTGGCGGCGGGACGTCCGCTCTTGCTCAGCGGCTATTTGCCGGGTCAGGAAAAAGGCAACGTGGATTTTGTGCTGCAAAGCGGTGTGGGGGTCTTACGTGCGACTCCGCCAGAAATCGCGGAGCAGGTGAGAGAGTGGCTCGGACCGGAAAATGACGCGCTGGAAAAAATGCGCGCGCGGGCGCGTGACCACGCGCGCCCGCGCGCCGCGCTCGAGATCGCGAAATTGGTTGATCAGGTGCTAAAGCAAACGGCAGGCGAATGAGCCTGCCGTTTGTATTTTCGCGTGTCGCTTTCAATACCAACCCTTTTTCCGAAAGTACCAGATCATCGCGAGGGGTGTGATGAGCAGCGACGCCATCAGAATCCAAAAGATGATCGTGCTGCCGAACGGGAACTGTGGAAAATTAATCCCGCCGAGTCCGACGATAAACGAGATCGGCAAAAAGATCGTCGCAATCACTGTCAGCCGTTTCATCACCTCGTTCAAGCGATTGGACACGACCGAGAGATAGGTGTCGAGCGCGTTGCCCAGCAAATCGCGCTGGGTCTCTATCAATTCGTAAATCCGCGAGAGATGATCGTACACATCGCGATAATACAGCGAGGTCTTTTCATCGATCAGCTCATAGCGCGTACTCGCCAGCGCATTTGTCACATCTCGCATCGGAGCGACACTCCGGCGCATCAGGATTAAATCCTGCTTCAGGCGGAAAATGCGCTGCAAGGTTTCGGGCGTGGCGTGGCTGATCGTCTCATCCTCCAGCCGGTCAATTTCTTCATCGAACGAATCGAGCAGCGGAAAAATTGCGTCAACCATTTCGTCGATAATAGCGTACAGCAAATAGTCTGGTCCCAGCTCGATGTGCGAATCATCACTTTCAAAACGGCGGCGCACACGCTCGAGCAGTCCGAGCGGATCGCGGTGAATCGTAATCAGGTAATCGCGCCTGAGAAAGACTTCCAACTCGCGGTCACGAATGTTTTGGTCGCCGGAAAGACTCAGCGTGTGCACCGAGAGAAAAATATAGTTGGCAAAGTCCAGCAGTTTGGCGCGCTGATCAAAGGTCTTGGCATCCTCGATCGTCAGCGGGTGAAAGTTGTACAGGCGTCCGAGTGCGTCGATTTCCTCATCGGTCGGCGCTTCATAATCGATCCACTTGAAAGCCTGCCGTCCTTTGCCAAATGAGAATTCGCGCGGGCGGACGCCATCGAGGGTCGCGGGAGACTGGACGGTGGGCAGAGTGGTTGACATCTCGGAGAGGAAAACGACAACCGCCGCGCGGCGTGATGTCAAGCCGCGACGGTCAGCGCCGGTTCAACCGCCGCGGGAATAGTAAAAGTAAAACGAGAGCCGCGTTGGGTGGTCACGTCGGCGGGACTATCCACCCACACGCGCCCGCCGTGCAGCTCCACAAAA
>JBBSHK010000337.1:0-4220 GCA_038253185.1 Anaerolineae bacterium
ATCAAATAAAACTCGTATGATGTGTCATTTCGAGGAGCGAAGCGACGAGAAATCTCAGCGGTGTGGAAACCGAGATTTCTCGCTCCGCTCGAAATGACATCGACCGACATACTACGACTTTTATTTGTGTTGTCTATAAGAACACCTAACACTTGTGCCTGCGGCTACGAAGTGCAGGCAAAACGCGGGCGATGTTTATTTCTGTTCAGAATCCAACACGGCGGGCGGAAAAACCGCGTCGATTTTTTCATTTTGTAAGATGTTCTAAATAAATTTGCCGTCGGCGCGGCGTGAGTGCGAGAATGTCTCGCTCACTCCAGCCGTACGTGCTGGCGAGTGTGTGCACCTCGCGCAACACTCGCAGCGCCCATGCATTGAGCTCGCCCCACAAGAAGGCAACGATGTCAAAATTCGCCTGCCACGCGTGAGCGCAATTGGGACATACAAGCCCAAGTTGAATGTTTGCTTGAGGATCGGCTTCCGCCATTCTTTCACTCAGCGCGTCGATGACGAACGCGGGTAGTTGATCGGACGATTGCGCGTGACTTGAACTCACATTCAACATTACGCGCTGCAAGAGCGCGCGGCGCGCGTTTTCAACTTCGCGTTGGTCCGCGAGCGCGAGCAGGTCGAATGTGTTCGGTAAGCGAAACTGCAATTCGTATCCATCCATGCGCAATGTCAGTGGCTGCGCCGCGTCCAGCTTTGTTTCGACGCGCAGGTCCGCGACGTTGAATGACAATTCCAAACGCTCGCCGCAATTCGGACAATCGGTCACGCTCGTCAACTGCGAGCCAAAAAGCAATTCGCGCAAGTCGAGCAGCGCGGCATTGCGTTGACCAATTGGGAGTTGCGCGAGTTGGTCGTGTGAGGCGTCGGGCGTTGCCGCCGCGAGCAGAATCAGCGCACGTTCGATGAGTGGACGCGACAGCGCGCGTTCCCACGCATCGAGTAATTGGGCAACAGAAAGGGCGGGCATCTAAAAAAGTGATGAGTGCTGAGCAATGAGGACTGAGTTACTCGGCGCTGAGAGTGTGTCAGGCAACCTCAACTTGAAAGTTGATGGCAACGGAGAACGCTAAAGCGTCGCTGCTGTGTAGGTTTCAACCCGTCCCTTTGCCATTCGACTTTAGTCGAAGGATGGTTCACAGTCCTCGGCACTCATCACTCAGTCCTGAGTCTACGTCGCGGGATTCGTGAAGGTCGGCTCGCTCGGTTCAGCGACTTCTTGATCGCGCTCCCAACCTTCATTCTCCAACTTGATATGTTGGATCGCGACCGCGTTGGCGTTGGCGTCGAGATCAGGTAACGATTGATATTCCGACACCCAGCAGCGATACAGTTTGTATGAGAGCGCGAGTTGTCCCGCTTCGTTGTAAACGTCGATGATCACGTCTTTGCGAAAATCTTTTAGCGAGACTTCGCTACCCAGACCGGCTTTGAAATTCCAGACCTTGTTCGCCCACTTTTCAAATTCGGTATCATGCGTGACGCCGCGCTCTAATGTGATCGCATCGTACTCGGTACGCCCGGGCGATTTGCGGCTGCTGCTCGGATCGCCGCCTTCGCGATGTTTGACCACTTCGGTCGTGCGTTTGAGTCCGCTGACTTTGCTGACGCCCGCGACGTAACGTCCATCCCACTTGACGCGGAACTTGAAATTCTTGTACGGATCAAAGCGTTGTGGATTCACACTGAATTGAGCCATAGGTCCTCCGAGTGCACAGGACGGAGTACTGGGGATTGAGTAAGAGAAACCTCCCCCTTCCCCTCCTTAGGAAGGAGGGGTGAGGGGTGGTTACTCAGTCCTCATTGCTCAGCACTCATACCTGAATCTGTCCTGCCATTTGCTGAATCTTGATAATCACAAATTCCGCGGGCTTGAGCGGCGCAAAACCGACGATGATGTTCACGATGCCCTTGTTGATGTCGGTCTGCGTCGTCGTTTCCTTATCGCATTTCACCAGGTACGCCTCGCGCGGAGTCTTGCCCTGAAATGCGCCTTGACGGAATAGGTCTTGCATGAACGCGCCGACATTCAATCGAATCTGCGCCCACAAGGGTTCATCGTTGGGTTCGAACACAACCCACTTGGTGCCGCGATACAAACTCTCTTCGATGAACAGCGCGGTGCGGCGCACGGGAATATATTTCCATTCGGACGTCATCTGGTCCGCGCCTTCGAGTGTACGCGCGCCCCACGCGACATTGCCGTAAATTGGAAAATTGCGCAGACAATTGATCGCGAGCGGATTCAACGCGCCGTTCTCCGGATCGGTGAGCACATCTTCCAATTCCGAAACATTGCGCAGCGATGCCTCCGTACCTGCGGGTGCTTTCCACACACCGCGCGCCGAATCAGTGCGCGCGTAAAGTCCTGCCATCGTGCCGCTCGCGCCAGTGGAACGCAAACGGAAATTATTGAGCGGGTCGGGGATTTTCACGCGCGGGAAATAGAGCGCGGCGTTGCGGTCGCGCACGTTGGCATTCGCGTTGAGCCAATTCTTGATCGTTGCCTGATCTGCAATCCCGACCGGTGTATCCAAAATCAAAAAGGCGCGCCGCTCCTGACAGAATGCCTGTGCTGCCGCGACAACCGCTTGCGCCTGCGTCGTGGACAATTGCGCGGGTTGGGTCGCGCCGACAATGCCAACGCGCGGAATGCACAACAGGTTAAACAAGTCAACGTCGCGCAGCGCGTAGATGCCGGTCTTGCCGGCATAATCGCCGATCAGCGCGGTCGCATCGGGCAGTGTGCCATTGCTGCCGGCGGTTCCACCCACTTGCCCGCTGTTCGCAATCGCGGCGGTGCCGAGTTGATACTGCTGCACGTTCGCGGTCACGCCGGGATCATTCGTAAATTTTAGCGCGTCGGTCGTCGCGTTCGGATTCGGGAAGGTGATGACATTCGCCGCGCTGCCCGCTCCCGCGAGAAGGCGCAGACGATTGCCGACAAGGTCCACGGTCGCGCCGGCAATCGCCGCGTTGTCCGGCTTGGACGCGCGGATTGCGGCTTCGAGTGCGGGCGCAATCGCGGTGAGCGGCTGCGCGCCGGTAACGCTGAGCGGCAGATCATCCGAGGTGAAAGCATTCGTGCCATCGTCAATTTTGAATTTGATGGTCGGCGAGGCAGGAATGGTCGGGTTGGCGGTGTGCGCGCCTGAAAGTGTGCCATTCGCGAGAGGTGTGTCGGTCGTGTCCGCTTTCACCTTCACCAGTCTCGAGCCGGTGAGCGAATCATTCACGACGGTCTCGACAAAATTTGGTTTGGTATTGTCCATCGACAGATTGCGGAACACTTCTTGCTGCACGACCGTCGCGCGTCCGCCCGTTGTATCATACTCGCTCACGATCAAATTAAATTCGCCTGTGGTGGGCGCGTTCGGATCGATCTGCACGCGCAGCGCGTCGCCCCAATTGCCTTCACTATAGCCGCTGAGTGTTAACGCGGACGCGCCGCCGAGCGCTTTGCTGATTTTCACGTTCGACGCCGTCAGCGCGGTTGGACTGGTTGCGGCGACGCGTACAACCCATGCTTCCGAACCGCCATTCAGGAAAAATTGTTGAATGGCATAACTCGCTTCGCTGTTCGCGTCCAGACCGCCGAACTCGCGAGTGAAATCGCCCATATTGAAAATTTGGACGGCTTGATTCATCACACCGCGTTTGAAATAATCCACAAACGCGCCGACCGATGTGGCGACACCGGTGATTGTGTGTACGCCACTCGAAATTTCCTCGATGTAAACACCAGGGTAGGTGGGTGTTACGGGCATGGCGACCTCCTCAAAATGTGCGAACGATTCCGCGCGTTCGCGCATGCTAACTTTTTAAGGTTTGAAGGAAACAAAAAAACCGGGTGATGCTGGAGATTTTGGGAAAATAGTGCTCCTGAACTCGACAAGTGCGGCTAACAAAAGAATGGTTCTATGAACGACAGCAATGTTATCTCTTATCAAAAGCACATTCAAGAACAGACCGATCTTGTTCGAGGGTGCACTCGCCCTTCGCAGTGACGAACGTGAGTGACAACGCGCCCCTCAAGAGGAGAACGAGGAGCAATTGCCTGCAAGTCAGGCAAGATCACGACCAATAAAAAGATTCTACGCAATGTGCAACTTATTCGCGTTTTCAACTGTCAT
This sequence comes from Anaerolineae bacterium, assembly GCA_038253185.1. Taxonomy (GTDB): domain Bacteria; phylum Chloroflexota; class Anaerolineae; order UBA4142; family SHND01; genus JBBSHK01. The sequence continues at coordinate 4,143 of JBBSHK010000337.1, forward strand.
TTCGAGGAGCGCAGTCTGCGACGAGAAATCTCAGCGTGAGGCGCATCGAGATTTCTCACTTTGTTCGAAATGACAAAA
>JBBSHK010000338.1:0-4208 GCA_038253185.1 Anaerolineae bacterium
GCTTTGTCAAACTTTTGCAATTGACCCGCGCGTGAAACTGTGCCGCGAGGCGACGTGTTGATTTTCAGTGAACGGTATAGTAAGATAGCACTCGCCCGATTGGGTAGCTAGCCTACTCGCCGTTCAGGTTTTTCTGCCATTGCGAGCGTAGCGAGAAATGACAGTCCGAACTGAAAAATAACTTGCACATTGGGTTAGGTTGACAAATTAATTTCTCTGAATTTACTACATCGCATGAAACGTTCCGGCTTGATTGGCTTGACCTTCGCAGCCAGCCTCATTCTGGCGTCCGCGTTATTCTCGTCCAAAGCGGGTGCCTCGTCGCCCGCGCTGAAATGTGACGCTGGAAATGCTGCGATCACTTTGCCACAGTCCGGCGCGGACCTGAGCGGAGTTATTCAGGTCGAAGGTACTGCTTCACTCAGCGGTGGATTTCAATATTACAAGTTGGAATTTTCCAGGGCGAATCGCGAGGATTATGTGGTGTTCAGTGGTTTGGTGCGCCAGCAAGTGGTCAATGGGCAGCTCGGTGTATGGGACAGCGCCTCGGTGCCGGACGGTGCGTACAATATTCGATTGCGCGTCGTCGACACCACCGGAAATTATTGCGAGGCATTCGCGAAAAACCTGCGCGTAAGCAACGCCGGTCTAGTCCAGCCAACCCCCACCAATTCACCCTCCGTGACGCCGAGTGCGTCGCCCACGCCGACGCCCGCTCAGACCGAAGCCCCACCCCAATTCAGCGTGGTGCCGACGGCGGGACCGGTCGCGGCGCCCACGATCAAAGCCCCCAACGCGGCAGAGCCAACGCCCGCCGCTACTCAAACCGCGCCAGCGCAACGGGGCGAAACACGAACGCCCGCCGCGCCCTCCTTCTTGCCCGGCGGGATTAATCTGAACTCGATCGCCGAGGCGGCGCGTGAATTACTGAGTGGCGCTGCTCGTACGTTTGTCTTTGGCGCGATCGTGATGGCGGGTATCTTCCTGATCGTGGGCGTGATTTTTTACGTCCGCCGCGTTTTGTAAAGATCAGCACGAACGTCACGTTCCAATAATCTATGTCGTTACGATTCGCAAGCCAAATCTGGCTGCGGGTTTATGGGTTTGAGGTCGCAGTTATGTTGTGGAAAACTTTTTCATTGCTCAGAGTCCTTGCACTCTTTTTTCTTTTCTCTCTCAACCCGTCGAGGACGGCGATGGCTTCACCACCCGCGCGCGATTGCAGCGCGGCGACCGTTTACATCGGATTCCCGCAGGCGGGCAGTGTCGTCAACGGCACCGTGGCTGTGAGCGGCGCGGCATCATTGGGCGGCGCCGATTTTCAACGGTACGCTTTAGAGTTTTCTACCGCGGGACTAGACTCGTGGGTGATTATTGCCGTCGGACGACAGCCGGTGAACGGGGGAGTGCTCGGCGTATGGAATACGAATTCACTGCCCGACGGTAATTACTCTTTGCGCGTGCGCGCAATCGATCGCGCTGCGCAATATTGCGAAGGTTTTGTCTCTCCGATCCAAGTGCAAAAGAATTCGGCACCACCGCCACCTCCGCCGACGCAGCCGCCTGCGGTCCAACCGACGCAGAGCACGGCGAACAACAACCAAAATTCGAATAACAATAATCAAGCCGCCTCGCGCGTGCCGACTCCTTTTTTCCAGACGACGCCCCCGGCGACTTTCCAGCCCTTTGCGACCTTGGCGCCGCTTCAACCTTCCGATCCACCACCGGCGATAGTCGCGGCGACGGTAGCTCCAATTTCCGGCATTGCCATTAATGTCCCAGCTCAGGCATCGACGCCAGAGTTGACCCCTGCTGCCCCGTTCACCTCGACCGTGCGGAACGTAGGACAGAGTAGTCTGCCCTTCGACCTAAGCTCAATCGGCGACAGTTTGGGCGAAGCCGTGGCTCCTTTGCGGACCTCCTTCTTACTCGGCGTACAATTGACCGCCGGTCTCTTCATCCTCTTGGGCGCGATCGTTTTTCTCCGCCACAATCTCTGATCCGCATTTTACGCGTAAAAGAGATTCATCGCTCGCGCGAGATTTTGCTTTGCCTCGCGTTGGGCAAAACGGTACGCTATGCCTTTCTCCACTTTTCTCATCGCGCAAATCTGAAAGGCGAGGAGCACTCTAATTCACGCGAGTTGGTTGAGGCGACATCTCGGTCGCGAACAAGCAAAAGATACTGACGCCACGCGCAAGCTCATCGCGGGTCTCGGCAATCCGGGCGTACAATATTTGCGTAACCGGCACAACGTCGGCTTTCTCGCGCTCGATCATTTAGCGGAATTGAACCACCTGAATTTTGCGCGCCGCCGTTTCAACGCGCTGCTGGCGGAGGGCGTGTTTGACGACCAGCGCTTGCTGCTCGCCAAGCCGCAAACTTTTATGAACGCGAGCGGCAGCGCGCTTGCCAAGCTGGTTGCTTTTAATCGCATCCCCACGCGTGATATAATTGTCATTTACGATGACCTCGATTTGCCCTTTGGCAAGATTCGCGTGAGAGCGCGTGGCAGCGCGGGTGGACATCACGGGATGGAATCAATCATTAACGCGCTGGGCACCAGCGATTTTCCGCGCCTGCGGATTGGCATCGGGCGTCCCGCCTCGCGCGAAGACATTGGTCACGTGCTCGGAAATTTTTCGGAAGAAGAAGAACGCGCGCTGGAAGAAATATTCGCGCGGGTCGAGAACGCGCTGCGCGTGTGGCTGAATGAGGGCATCGAAAAAGCGATGAGCTTGTTCAATGGACAATGAAGAACGAAGAATGAAGATTGAATGAGTTGTTCATTGTTAACTGTTCATTGGTCATTTATCTAAATGAATCTCTCCAGTCTTTTACCTTCGCTCGAATCGATAACTGAATTTCAGACTCTGCTCGCGCGCTTGCGTGAAAATGAGCGCGAGGCAGAATCGGTGCAGGCGCTCGAAACAGCGCGCCCGTTCGTGTTGGCGACGCTGCAGCGTACGCTCGAACGCCCGCTGCTGATTGTCACCGGACGCGCCGACCGCGCCAAACAGTTGATGACCGAACTCGCCGCGTGGAGCGCGTCGCCGGAACAAATTTTTCTTTTTGCTGAACCCGATCCGCTGCTCTATGAAAAACTGCCGTGGGGTGTCGAGACCATCGCGGCGCGACTCGCCGCCCTCGCCGCGTTCGCCGATCCGCAAAATCGCCGCGCGCTTGTCGTGACCACCGTACGCGCCTTGATGCCGCGCACCGCGCCGCCGCAGGAATTCCGCGCGGGCGCAGTCATTCTCCGCCGCGGTGAAACTTTTAACCTGAATGAATTGCTCGCGCGTTGGGTGGACCTCGGTTACGAACACGCGCCGGTGGTCGAAACTCCCGGCACCTTCAGCCGACGCGGCGGCATCATCGACATCTGGGCACCCTCGGAAGCAAAACCCGCGCGGGTGGAAGTCCTCGGCGATGAGGTCGAATCGCTGCGCCGTTTTGATCCCGCCACGCAGCGTTCCAAAGAGCCGCTCGACGCGCTCGTCGTCACACCCGCGAGCGAAGCGCGCATGTCGCGTGCGCCCGAGGTCGCGGCAGAGTTGCGCGCGTGGGACTTGACACAGACGCATCCGGTCGCGGCGACTTCGTTCCGACAGGACATTAACGCGCTCGAACATCGCCAGCGTTTTCGCGGCATCGAATTTTATCTACCGTACTTTAATCCGGAGGCGGCGTCGTTGATTGAATATTTGCCCGAGCGGGGTTTGTTGGCGATTGACGATTGGCAAGAGATCGAAGGCGCGGCGCAGCAGTTTGAAGGTCAAGCGGAGCAGGTGCGCGAAGATTTGGAAGCGCGCGGCGAAATCCCAAAGGGGCTCAAGCGACCGTACTTTAATTGGGACGAATTGCGCGAGCAGATGTTGGCGCGCCCGCGCTTGTTGTTCGATTACCAGTCGCCGGATCAATCACTCACGCTGCCCTTTACACCGGGCGCGCGTTATGGTGGACAGGTGCGCAAGGTGGTTGATGAAATTTTGAAAATGCGCGCCGAACAAGCGCGCGTGGTGGTCGTCTCGCGCCAGAGCGAACGCTTGTCGGATTTATTGCGCGAGCGCGACATTTTTGTAAAACCCGCGCCGGAATTGAAACACACGCCCGAGCCGGGTCAAATCGCGTTGGTGCAAGGCGCGCTGAGTGAAGGCTGGAAATTGCAAACAAGTCAAAAGTTGAAAGCTAAAAGCAACGATCCTTCC